>JASIKQ010000684.1 GCA_030049565.1 Candidatus Sulfotelmatobacter sp. | reverse complement strand
CAACCGGATTTCCTTCTTGCGTGCTTCCGCGGTTTCCCTCGCACAAGAAAAAATCCGGATTCTTCTGAAGAATATGGTCTTCAGCTTTTTTTCATGGAACTTCATAAGGGCGCTCACTCTGGGAAGCGGCCTCCTACTATTGGCGCCGACCGGCCTTGCTCAACTCTCCCCGCAACCTCGGCCCGCGGCCGATCCGGCTGACCACCGCTTCCGGGGATTTCAGGAGCGCTGGACCTCGCCGGCACTAACCGATAGCCGCCTAATTCCCGTCAGTCCCGTCGAGTTCTTAACCGACAACCCTGGCTACACCGTCGAACTGCTACAAGTGCAGTGGCGGCCAGCAGATCCTATCGACCTGTATGTGATGAAGCCGAAGGGCGTCAAAAGGCCTCCGGTCATCTTGTATCTTTATGGTTATCCTACCGACACGGAAATCTTCAGGCGCATCGACTACCAGGAGCTCGTGACCAGGGACGGCTTTGCCGCGGTGGGCTTCGTGTCCGCGCTGACGGGGCACCGCTACCATGATCGTCCGATGAGGCAGTGGTTCCTGAGCGAATTGCAGGAAAGCCTGGCAACCTCGGCGCACGATGTGCAGATGGTGCTGGATTATCTTGTCTCGCGCGGCGATCTCGACATGAGCCGGGTCGGAATGTTCTCCCAAGGTTCTGGAGCGAGCATCGCAATCTTGACGTCAGCCGTCGATGCGCGCATCAAGGTTTTCGAAGCACTCGATCCTTGGGGCGATTGGCCAGTTTGGATGGCAGCTTCTCCGTTTGTGCCTGACAACGAACGGGCTGACTATCTGAAGCCAGAGTTTCTCAGTAAAATGGCCGCGCTTGACCCAGTGGAATGGCTGCCAAAGATTCAGGCTAGGAGGTTTCGGCTGGATGATGAAATTTTCGATCCGATCACCCCCAAAGCCGCGAAAGAACACTTGCGTATCGCAACTCCCTCTGGTGCAAGCGTGATGCTATACAAGAATATGGAACAATTCAGAGCGGCTTTCCAAGATGGACAGAATCTGCAATGGATTCAGCACGAGCTTCAATCCATTCCTTGAATCTGCAAGAGAAAAAGCTCAACCAGCGAACGACGGTCATCAGGTCTTCAACATCGGAGGTGCGTACTTCGCGGAGTTCTGGCTCGTTGACGTGATCCTTCAAGAGCCGCCACATTCCGTAATGGGAGTTGTACGTGCCGGCGCGCTTTTTCTCTTTTACATGGGGAAAGTAAATGTGCTCAAGAAAGGTAGCCAATCCCTGTGGCGATTGAGGCTCCGCTGTGCCCGTATTGATCCGCGCGAGTATCAAGTCAGCAGCGGCGCGTGCTGCCGCTTGCTGTTCTTTTTGTGAAATCGCGCTGGGATCCAGCTTGAGCTTTGTGGTTTTCTGCCCCATGAGCGAGCGACCGTTTTCAAAGACAGGCTCGTAGTAGCGCAGCAGCCAACAGTTTCCGACTTGTTTGATCTGACCTTTTTGCATAGGAATCTCCGCTCTCACAGTGTCTTATGCACAGCGTATGCACAAAATCACCTTTGTAACCGCATAAACAGCGGTGATTCCTAGTTTGTCACTGAGTTTCCTAAACCGTTGGTCGGCGGTTCGACTCCGCCCGGGGCCTCCAGTTCTTGCCCTTTATGGTTGCGAAGGGCTGACCGGGGGTGGCGGCGAACCCTTGCACAGAAGCAGGCAAAGGATGATACCCGCTCCGGCGGCGCCTGCGCCGATTTCGAGCCACTTCGTATTCACACTGTGAGCGGGATTCGCTGGTGACGGTGGAGCTCCGCACGCTTCCGATTCTTCACGGCTGAGCTGTTGCCCTTCGTGAACTATGGAGTTTTGAGAAGGGCCACCTTCCAGTGAGGGTTTTTTCAGAGCTCCAGTCTGCGTAATCTTGACGTCGTTTTTGCGGGCCGCGATTTGCATCGTGCCGGTTACATCACCGACCTCGTATTGCGTACGCTCGGTCGATAAGGGCTCGACTTGGATGCACTTGATATGTACGCTCATCGCAGTCGACGTGCCCACCGACACGACCCCGTGTTCCAGATCGAGAAATGTGCCCTGAAACTTCACGATCGATACCGGCTGAATCTGCACGGCCGATCCTTCCGCGTCAATGTTTGCGACAAATCCGGGTTTAGTTTCCAGCGTATCGCCGGGAAAGATGACCGTGGATCCACTAATCTCGAAGCCGTTTACCCAGACGCCGCCCTCGCTGCGCAACACGGCCGAACCCTTGTCCTGAGCGGCAAGCGACAGCGGCCACAGGACGAGCATCAGCCAGGCTACGAATTTGCGCAGGGCAGGCACACAAAGGCCTATGAAAAATTTCCACAACTACCCGTTAGAGATCGTAGAAGGATGAGCTGAGAGCGTCTATTACTCTCTGGATGCGGCTGGAGTCTCGCAGCGGATGTCGAAGGGCGATTCGCAGCCCACGCTTGCGAACTCCGTGATCCTCAGCGAACATTGTCTGGACAAAATGGAAGCAACCACATTTGACGTGCCAGTGATTGAGTTTCGCGATGTCAGCTACACCTTGCCCAACGGTCACCCCATAATCGCGGGCCTGACGCTTCAGGTACGGCGCGGGGAGACGCTGGTGTTGCTGGGCCGCAGCGGTTCGGGAAAAACTACCACGCTGAAGTTGATCAACCGGTTGCTCGATCCGACGGGCGGTGAAGTGCTGGTGAATGGCAAGTCAACGGCTAACGGCGATGTGATCGCTTTGCGCCGCAGCATTGGTTATGTCATTCAGGATGTCGGCTTGTTCCCGCATTTCACCGTCGCCAGCAACATCGAGCTGGTTCCCCGAATCGAAGGCTGGTCGACGGATCGCATTCGCGCCAGAGTAGCCGATCTGCTGCAACTAACGGGGTTGGATGCCGCGATATCGTCTCGCTTTCCTCATCAACTCTCAGGGGGACAGAGGCAGCGCGTGGGAGTGGCACGAGCTTTAGCGGCCGATCCTGCGATCCTGCTGATGGATGAACCTTTTGGCGCTCTCGACGCGCTCACGCGCGATCAGTTGCAGCGCGATTTTTTTTCGCTTCAAAAGCGGCTGAATAAAACAGTCGTTTTCGTTACCCACGATCTGCGCGAAGCCCTGCGGCTGGGCTCGCGCATCGCGCTGATAGAAGCAGGCCGGCTGGTCGCGCTTCTAACACCGGAGGAATTCATGCGATCGCGTGATCCTTTGCCCGCGTCGTACGTGCGGGCTTTTGGCGACGGCATCAGCGGGGCACCGCGGGAAGAAAAGTTATGAACCTCTCTCAATTCCTTCACCAAAACTACGACCAAATTCTCGAACTCACGCTGGAACATCTGTGGCTGGTTGGCATTTCAACGGTACTGGCCATTGTGGTTGGCGTGCCCTTGGGAATTCTCACGGCTCGCCGGCCGGTATGGAACAAACCGGTATTGGGTTCGGCGAATCTGATTCAGACGGTGCCGAGCCTAGCGCTCTTTGGTTTTCTGCTGCCGGTGCCGTGGCTGGGCGAGCGCGCCGATCGCATCGCCATTCTGGCGCTGACTTTGTACGCGCTGCTACCCGTAATCCGCAACACGTACACCGGCATTCGCGGTGTCGATCCGGCGGTGGTAGAGGCGGGTCGCGGGATGGGACTTACCGAGAGCCAGTTATTGTTTCGGGTGGAGTTGCCACTCGCGCTGAATGTGATTTTCTCCGGCATTCGCGTGGCCGTAGTGGTATCGGTAGGGCTGGCGACGATTGCCGCGGCCATCGGAGCGGGCGGATTGGGTGAATTCATCTTTCGGGGCCT
>JASIKQ010000683.1 GCA_030049565.1 Candidatus Sulfotelmatobacter sp. | reverse complement strand
CCAATTCCGCCACTTTCGCAGCGATTCGATTATACAAGGGCGCGCATCGTCGCAGGCGGGTGAAGGACGATTGAAGGAGTTGCACCGCCCGCGAAAGGCAGGTTCCTTTCGACAAGCTCAGGGCGTGCTCTCGCCGTAGCTCTGGCGCGACTGGGAATGACATTTTCTTGACGCTTGGAACGCGGCTAAGCAGAGATTTGCCGCGGGGGCGCACTCGCGAATTGGCCGGACGTGGCTACTGCACGGCGTTCAATCCCTGGTAGATGAACATGCCGGCCAGCACCAGCAGCAAGACGCCGAAGCCGGCGCCGAAAATCCACACCGGAAGCGTGAGCCGGTTCACCTTCACCAGTAGCTCGGTCTGCTCCTGCTGCATGTGGGAGTTGGCGTCATCCAGATACAAGCCATCCTCTTCATGCAGGGTAAGCGTGCTGCGATAGATGAGCAGGATGACCAAACCGACCGCAAAAATCCCACACAGAACTGCAACCCCGATCATCAAAGGAGTCCATGTCCAGGTCATAGGGCACCTCGCAGAATTGGAAAACTTATGGGCAATTCCCCAATTCCATCTGCCGCTGCCAGCCCGCGGAAGGCTTACAAATAGCCCATGCACCGCATTATAGACCCGTTGGCAAGGGGCTTGTGCAATCTTATATGTGGAAACTTGTAGGTGGCGGGGGCATCGAAAAAGTATGAGGCCGAGGATGGCGAGAAATGGAGCCTTGCCGCCTCTGATATAATTTGTTGGATATCAGATTTAAGGAGACCGAATGGCTACCACTACCACATCCGCACCAGAAGTAAAGAACGTGCCAGAGGTTAAGAAACCGCCGATTACGCTGACGCCGAATGCGATCTCCAAGGTGAAGGAGATCATGGGGCAGCAGAATCCTGTGCCCGCCGGCCTGCGCATTGGGGTGGTGGGTGGGGGCTGCTCGGGATTTTCCTACAACATGCAGTTCGATAATGGCGCCGGCATGATGGACAAGACCTTCGATATGGACGGGCTGAAGGTGTTTGTCGACGCGACTTCGGTGATGTACCTCAATGGCTGCATCGTTGATTATGTCGAGACGCTGGAGGGCGCGGGATTCAAGTTTGAGAATCCGAATGTGAAGAGCACTTGCGGCTGCGGATCGTCATTCAGCGTATAGGCAGTCTCTAGTTTCGAGTTTCAAGAACGGCCTCGTCTTTTTGACGAGGCGTTTTTGTTTGGTGCGGAGCTCAGGCGAGAAGAATCAGGAAGTTTTGGATGGTGCTAAAAGTTTGCGGCGACGGGAAAGCCGAACCGAATCCTCGCTGCGCTCCTGCGCCTCTATTGCGGAGAATTGGTTGGAGGTTGGGACGGGGGGCTGTTGTTTTGATTCGAATTTCCGAAACTTGATGACTGGCCGAAACTCGATTGACCAAACGAAGATTGACCAAACGACGACTGGCCGGATTGTCCGAATGAGGACTGTCCAAAGGGACTGCTGTTGGTTCCCGGCTGCGTGCCGCCTTGACCGTTGGTGCCATTCAGGTTGGCGTTGGCGAAGCTCTGTAGTCCTTGCTGATAGGGGGTGGTGATCAAGCCGCCGCGATCGGCCGTGGGATCGTAGATAAACTGCCACTCGTTGTATTTCGTCTTCTTATTGAATTCGCGAATCGTCTTGTCCTTGCAAATGCTGGCCACGCCAACAATCGGCCCTCCTCCGAAAACTTGCTGGTTCGCAGAACCGCCTCCGATTGATTGCACTCCCGGAGTTTGAGAAACAGGCTGAGAGGCGTCCGACTGATCTGTGCCGGGTTGACCGGGCGACGGAGCGCCCGGGTTCGGCGGCTGATCACTTCCTGAAGATTGCGCGAACACGCCATTGGGATTTACGCCGGAACTGCCAAAGCCTGAGTTTGAACCTGGGGGGCTGTTGCCGAAAGCCGAGTTGTTGCCGAAGCCGGAGCTGTTTCCGAACGAAGAATTGCCCCCGAAGGCGGAATTGCCGCCGAAGGATGAATTTCCACCGAAAGTCGAACTATTGCCAAAAGCCGAGCTGCTGGCACCGGTCGGTGCATTCAGCGAGCCAGCTGGGGTCGCGCCTTGAATCGGGGTTCCGAAGCCGCCGGCCAGGGAGAGACCGGGATCGCCGTAATGCAGCAACTTGAAGTCGGCACACTTCCCGTCCTTGCAGCTCAAGGGGTCTTTGTAGTGTTTGCGCAGATAACGCAGATTATTGGTGTTGTCGAGATCGTCAAGTTTGGTGGGGTAGCGGTTGTATTTTCTGTAGTATGCACGGATGGAGCGGGTATATTGCACTCCGCGGTGAATCATTTCCTGTTCCTGCTCGCGCTTCATCTCGAATGCGATGGGCACGGCGACAGTCGCCGCGACGATAGCCATGAGACTGCACACGAGAAGCAGAGTAAGCAGGATGTAGCCTTGTTCACGGTTGCCCTGGGAAGCGCGATTTTTGCCCCTCCCAGTTAGATGCAGGGCTTGGGCTGGCCGAGATTGGATTCCACGAATCTGAGCTGCGTACTTCATGACGGGTTTGCCAGCGAGAGGGGGATGTTCTGCGGCGGGCCGCTGTTGACGACGTCCTGAATTTCGACGGAAGTTGTGGTGATCCGAACCACCTTGTAGCGGCGGTCTACAATTTCACCCTCGCCGGCGATGAAGACATCATCTCCCTTGGAGAGAAATATTTTTTTCGGCTCTCCCGGCTGACTGGCGAAGCCGAAAAATTTCAGCGGAATGGGAGGAGCCGGAGTCTGGGGCGGAATCTGATAGGGGGCGCGACTCGCAGTTCCGGCATCGGTGTGGCCGGGGGCGAGGGGCGTGGGAATCACCGGATCGGCTTCGGCTACAAAAATATTTCTGCCCGTACCTTCGTACTTGATCTGCTCTGCAGCAGCGAGCTGGTCGAGGTGCAGCGTGGGGTCGAGACTCTGCTCGGCACGCTGCTTTTTCGCGGGAGATCCTGAACCCTTGCGGGAGGCTGGACCCGCCGGCAACGACAAAGCGTCCGGCGTGGAGGTCACCGTTGAAGCGATGGTCGACGAGGATGGCCAGAACTGATAGACGACAACCAGGAGCAGCAGCGCGCCGAGCACGGCTGCGATCATCGTCTGCTTCTTGTTTTCGGCTCCCAGCTTCACTACGTACCTTTCAAATAAGTTTCCAGTCTCATTTGCAGCTTGATTGGACCCTTCGGCTCGCCGCCTAAGCTGATGCTGCTGATCAGGAAAAACATATCGTCGCGCTCGAGCGCGTTGATAAACTTGGCCAGCGAAACATAACTCCCTAAGAGATCGGCTTCCATCTGCACCGGGTGGAGATGGCCGGTCACTTCGTCAAGAGGCTTGTATTTTGCCTGCTCAATGGTGACCCCGTTAGAAACCGCCAGCTTGCCGAATTCGGTAAGAATCTGCGAATCCTGAGAGGGAAATCGCTTCTTATAAAAATCCTCGATCTGTTGGTTTGCGATGATCACTTTTTTATCGAGATTTTTCAGAGGCTCGACCTGACGGGTTTTGGTTTGCAAATCGGACCACAACTGAGTCAGTTCCTGGCGGCGCGATTCGGTGGAACCCACCAGCGGCGAAAACAAAACCACCACCGCGACCACGTCAGCCGTCAGCATTATGGCTAAAGCGGTCTTAATTTGTTTCCGGGTGTGCCGCAGGTCTGGCATCAGGGGTTGCTCCGTTCGGAAAGCTGTGTCCTGGGAGTCGGAGGCGGAACCGGCGCCGCCGCGTCCGCGGGAACGTAAATGCCGAAAATGTCGAACTGAATGCTGTCGCTGCTGCCGGGCTGTCCCGCGTGTTCGCTTTCGATATAAGTTTGCGCGAAGCGGCGCGAGTCTTCCATGCGGCGCGCCAACTCGAGAGCGCGGTCGCGGGAATTTCCCGCAACCACCATTTTCAAAGTCAATTGGTTGGCGTCGTCCAGTTCGGGATGGATCGAAACCAGGTGAACGCCCGCCGGCATAACCTTTTCCAAATCTTCCAGGACGTAGGTCCAGGAAAGCGATTTGCGCTCGATCAATTGGTTCAAAAATTGAGATTCATCGCGCGTGGTGCGATTTTCGGGACGGTTCAGAAATGCCTCAGCCTGCGCGCGAGTGCGGTCGCGTTGCGCAATCTGCTCCCGCAGTT
>JASIKQ010000682.1 GCA_030049565.1 Candidatus Sulfotelmatobacter sp. | reverse complement strand
TTTTCGGTGGTACGTTTGATCCCATTCATCGCGGGCATCTTGCGCTGGCCCGAGCGGCGCGCGAGCGCTGCCAACTCTCCCGCATTTTGTTTGTGCCGGCGAACATTCCGCCGCACAAGCAGCGTGAGCCGCTGCTGGCTTTTTCGCACCGCTACGCAATGGTTGTTCTGGCCACTGCCCAAGAGAAGGACTTCTTGCCGTCGTTATTGGAATCACCGGAAAATCTTGACGCTGGAAAGGGCAGAACGAAAGACAAGATCGCGAGGCCAAATTACACCATCGACACGGTCATGCGGCTCAAGCAGTCGATGAAAAAGACCGACGGGCTATTTTTTCTCATTGGCATCGATGCTTTCGAGGAAATTGCCAAGTGGCATGAGGCGGAGGCTCTGTTTCGCGAGTGCGCGTTTGTGGTTGCCAGCCGGCCGGGATACTCGCTTGCTGATGTCGCCAATGCGCTGCCCGAGAGCTTGCGCCCGCGTCAGGAAATTACCCATCCCTTTCGCAGACAGGCGGCCTCAGGAGATCTTGTGCTGAACGGCGCAACCGTACATCTGCTCGACGATGTTTATCAGCCGATTTCCTCGACCACAATTCGAGAGGCGGTCGCGGCGGGTAAACCATTGGGACGTTTTTTGGAACCTGCGGTCGCGGACTACATAAAGAAGGTAGGATTGTATAAAAACAGGTCGTCAGTCGTTGGTCGTTAGTCGTGGGCCGCGGTCGCTTGGGCCTTGATTCCTTCGTTGGTTTCTTCTTCTAAGTGGCATAAGCGGGAACCGGGTAGCAGCGCCGTCATTTACAATGGACTCCTCCGTGCCAAGCCAACGACCAACGACGAAAAAGTAACGACGAAGGACGAAGGCAGCAACCAACAGATCCTCTGCATGAAGAAGACCGAACTGAAGCGACAGGTGGCAGCGGCCATTCAAGCCTGCCTCGACAAGAAAGCTGAAGAAATTTCCATCCTCGAAATGGGAAAAGGGTCCGGAGCATTTACCGACTATTTTGTTCTCTGCAGCGGGACGAATCCCAAGCAGGTGCAGGCCATTGCCGATGAAGTGGAGCTGCGTTTGAAGACCGCGGGCGTGCGGCCCACTCAGGTCGAAGGCTACAAACAGGCGGACTGGATTCTGGTCGACTACGTGGACTTCGTGGTGCACGTTTTTTCGGAAAAAGCTCGCCAGTTTTACGACCTTGAGCGCTTGTGGAAGACCGCGAAGCGGCTTGAACCTTCCGACCTGAAATCGAAGCCGCGCGCGGGGGCCGCGGCAAAAACAAAAGCAAGCGCGCATAAGCGCGATGTGGTTGGGCGCCGCAAGGCGGTTTAGCGGCGTTTGAAAGCGCTCTCCGGTTGTGCTCTGTCACAAATGTCGATCCCCTCCAAATCGGAGTTCTCAAAAGATGAGCCGGCGTGGGGTAGCTCTTATCGCCTGGTTGCCTCCGACAAGTGGAAGGCGAAGTCGGCGGCCATGGGCAAAGCTGTCACCGAGGCGCTGGTCGACTACGCCGAGCCGAATCCGGGCATGACCGTTTTGGATGTAGGCAGCGGCACCGGTGAGCCTGCAATCACTCTGGCTCGCCGCGTTGGGCCGCAAGGGCACGTTACCGCTCTCGATCTGAGCGCAGAGTTACTCGATATCGCGAAAGGCAGAGCGCAAGAACGCGGACTGAAAAATCTTCGGACGCAGCCGGCCGATGTTCACGCCGTACCGTTCGCTGACAATTGTTTCGATCTGGCCACTTCCCGCTTCGGCGTGATGTTCTTCCACGATCCGGTGTTGGCTTTGCGGGAGGTATACCGGGTGTTGAGGCCACAGGCGCGTGCCTGTTTTGCGGCTTGGGGGCCGTTCGAGCAGCCTTATTGGCAGACTACGATGGGCGTAGTGCACAAGCGTGTCGGCGGTCCTTTGTTGCGGCCGGGAGGGCCTGATCCGTTTCGTTTCGCCGCACCCGGCAGTCTTTCGCGAGTGCTGAGAGACGCAGGTTTTCGTGAGGTTCAGGAGGAAACGAAAACCGTGGCGTGGACCTGGCCGGGGACTGCGCAAGAAGTGTGGGAACAGGCGCAGGCTGTCTCAGTGCCGTTCCGTCCCATGCTGGATCGCGTGCCGGCGGAGTTCTGGCCCGAGATTCACGCCGAGGTTCACGCCGCGATCGAGAAATTCGTTGTGGGCGATGAAATTCGTTTTGGGGCTACGGTCATGCTGGCCTCAGGTCGCAAGTGAAATTCGAGCCGACGTGAAACTCAGGATTGCGTGGATTGGAAGGACGAAGGAAGCGGCGATTCAATCGCTGACAGAGGAGTATCTAAAAAGAATCTCGCGTTACGCACAGGTGGAAGGGTTGGCGGTGCGCGACGAAGCTGCGCTTCTGGAAATGTGCGGTCGTGGGCATGGCAGGACGGGCAAACGAACATACACGGGAAAGTCGACATTGGTCTTGCTTGATTCGCGCGGCAAGCAATTCTCATCGGAAGAATTGGCGCGCTTTCTGGCTGGTTACCAAGAGCGCAATCCGCTGCCGCTGGTTTTTGCTGTCGGGCCGGCGGATGGATTCGCCCGAGCGACCCGAGATGCTGCACAGCATGAAATTTCTCTGGGGCCGATGACGCTGGCGCATGAGCTTGCACGCGTGGTTTTGCTGGAGCAGATCTACCGGGCCTTCACCATTCTCAAGGGACATCCTTATCATTCAGGACATTGAAACTTTCCGCGATTACAAGCGGCACCCGTAATTTAGAGGTGAAGGCACATCTCAAGGCGATGCACCGTGAAGTAAGAGCAAAACTGGCTCAACTGGAGTATGAACGCAGAAATCCCGAGATGTTACTGCAACGCACTGGCGACGTTGGAGAAGGCATTATTGGCATTGGAGCCGATTAGACGTATCGTGCCAACGACCAGTACCAGAATCACAGCCAGCATGACTGCATACTCGGCAATATCCTGCCCGGAATCTTCCCACCAAAGTCTACGCACGATTTCTGACATGCTCTCCCTCCAGCCCCACAGTGATTCCCCTAGAGAGGGAAGAACTGCAACCCAATCGCATCCCCATAATGCCGCACGGGCTTTGGCTTGTCAAATGCGGAATCAGGCAAGCAGATCTACGCGCGCAAGGCGCGTGGTGGAGCCCCGGCGATTTCTCGCTTTCTCGGTTGATCTGCGAGCGCCGGCGCCGCGGCATCGGTGAGGTGCAGTAGCTCTCTTGAGACAGCTTGCTTGCACCTGCTAAGATTCGCTGCACTTCAAGCGGAGGACTCATGCGATTTTGTTTTGTCTTGTTTTGTGTTGCTAGCCTGGCTTCTTCGACACTGGGCCAGCAACAACAGACCCAGCAACCCAGTATGCCTGCCATGCCCACTCAGTTCGGTGTGGGCGAGCCTCCGAAGCTGTCGGCTAATGCCTCGCCGGAAGCCAAGCTGAGCGCCATGTTCCAGGCCAAGGTGAAAGAGGAATGGGAAGCGATCAAGAACAAGGATAAAAACGCTTACGCAGCCTTGCTGGCGGAGGACTATCAGGGCGTCGAGGTCGACGGAAGGGGGGAAAGAAACAAAATCCAGGCTGTGGCGGAGCTCGTCGATACGAACGTTTCTAACTATATCCTTTGGGGTTTCAAGATGATTCCGGCGGGGCCGGATGCAGCGCTTGTAATCTATGAAGTGACCATGCAGTTTCCGCCCAAATCACAGGTGCGATTCTCAAGGGTCTACATCAGCGAACTGTGGGAAAAACGCGCGGAGGAATGGAAGGAAGTGCACTATCAGGAAACGCACGTAAAATAGGGCGTTTTTTGCCGCAGAAGATTTGGTGCAACCGGAGCGATCGCATTGCCATCGGATTGGTGGAGGGTATTAGTATGAAAATACTGTGTGCCGTGCTGCTGCTTTCAAGCGCTTTTGTGCTGGCTCAGGATAATGGTGCGGCCAAGGGCGACACTTCGCATAACTCCAAAGGGGATATTACCGTCACCGGCTGCGTGAGCCGCGCCAACGGCGACTATACCCTGATGAAACAGGATCTGACCTATCAGTTGCAGTCCTCAGACAAGGTGAGACTGAAAAATTATCTCGGGCATCGGGTCGAGATCACCGGTTACACCTCGCCCACTTTGAGCACCAGTTCGGATGCCATAAATAAAGTGGGCTCGGCCTCGTCGATCACGCTGAACATCAAGTCAATCAAGACGATCGACAAGGATTGCTCCGAGGCCAACGTTGGGAGGTAAGCGCGAATTCAACTGGCCAGCCACAATGGCACGTTATTTACTGGCAATCGGGCGGCATGGCCTGGATTTCAGCCTCCGAATCACACGGAGGCTTTTTCTTCGCCGGCTCCATGCGGGAAGGATGAGTGTAGCGCAGAACCCACAGACCATCGTTGTTGGTGAGGTAGATGATCCCGTGACCGCCGTCGGGCAGGAGGCTGGTGACTTTGTTGAAAGTTTCCAGGGTTTTGGGATTTTGTGGATCGCTGAGATCTAGCACGCGCACCGTTTCCGTAGCACGGCGGCTGCTGGTCAGCGTGGTCGGCGTTTTCTCGGGAGCTTCGGCAATAGCAACGTTCGGGCTTACCATCTCGATGTTTCCAGAGGTAGCCTGATTCGATTCCCCGGTTTGCTTGAGAAGGCTGGGCTGATCGGGTTTGCTAACATCCACAATCATGAATCCTTGCTTGCCCGCTTGCTGCACATAGAGATAGTGTTTGCCGTTCTCTTTCTGAAGCAGCATTTGGCTGCCCGTGGCCTCCGGCAGCCGCAAATGGGCGATTACGGTCGCAGACACGTCGGTCGGTTTTGACGCCGATTCGCTGGCCCCAGCTATTGCGACAGTGAGCAGCAGAACCGATAGAACAAGTAACTGTGTCCGCAAGGATCGACTGAAAAGGGTCATCATAAGTCACATCACAATCAGGACGCGAAACCCGTGAGGGTTTCGCATCTCAGGCAACTATAGCACCAGGGCCGGTCGTCAAGCCCTTATTGCTCTGCATAAACCCCGACGCAGCCGTTGGCGCTCTGCGTCGTACAACCATTGCCGGCTTGCAGGGGCACGAATGCGTGGTTGTCGCTCGGGTCTACGGAAATACTGTGCGCATTCGTCCCTGTGGGCACGTTAACCAGCCACTGGTTCGTCCCGGCATCGATGACACCCATTGCCGCGCCAGCGGGCAGATCCCGAGCCGCCAAATAGTACTTATTATCGCCCGGGTTGTACCAGATCTCGTCCACCCCGCCGGTATTGTAGATTTGCACGCAGTTCACCATCGGAGTTGAAGTACAGTTCACGTTATATCCGCCCGAGCTTGCATTAAAGCCACCGGAGAGATTGATTACATATTCATTGGGAGGGAAGGCCTCGCCGTCGTGATCGGCGCAGCCGACGAGGAAGTTTTCTCCCGGCCCCTGCACCATGCTGGTCGGCATGCAATCAGGGGTGACGATACTGCCCACGACGACGGGACCACATGGTTGGCCAGTAATGGTGCCCGCGACGTTGGTACAAGTGTTAACCCCAACCCGCGGATCAATCACATCCACGTTGCCTATATTAGTGGCAGTAGCTATAGAGTTTGAATTGGTCAGCAATAGATAGCCGGTGGCGGGGTCCCACGCCATTGCGCCCAAACCGGCAGGCGCTACGGCGCCGAAGCAGCCAGCCGCGGGACTGGTCTGACTACAGAACGCTCCAGTTGTGTAGTTGATGATTGGTCCATGGTGGCACGGTATTACGTAAGGGGCGCCTGTCGGCAGAACTCCAAAACCGGGATCACCGGCAGGACCGTCATCTACCGACCCAGATACGCCACTGAATACATGGACGCTGCTCGGGTCTGGGCACGGGAAAGTGTTGCTCACTGTGTCAACTGAAAAGGTCGGGTCGAGGCCTACGGCGGGCGAGGTTCCGACAGGGCCCGTTCCCGCGCCATCGTAGTAAATCTGGCCGACGATGCAGCTGGGGGGATTGAACGAACCACCCACGGTTGGATCCAGAGAGGGCGATGGATAGGGAGCGCCGTTTCCTCCAGTTCCGGTACCTAGGTTGCCATTCCCTGATCCCTGAAGGGGATAGCCGAACGGACCGCCGGGCACTGAAGGGTATGAGTAGGTTTGGGTAGCCGCAACGTACCCGGGCGG
>JASIKQ010000681.1 GCA_030049565.1 Candidatus Sulfotelmatobacter sp. | reverse complement strand
CTGCGGCAGAAAAATCTGACTACGCTGACTGTAGACGCATTTGCGACCGCTATCCGTTCGCCTAAGGATGTGCTTATGAGAGTGCCGCGAGTCTTTTCGCTTTTGCTGCTCCTATTGTCGTTCCTCACGCCGTGCTTCGCTCACCACATGGCGGTTGTAGTAAACAAAGAAAACAATGTGGGCAACATTACCGGCGTTCATTTGAGCAGGATTCTTCATTGCGAAGTGAAGAAGTGGCCCGATGGAAAAACCATCACTTTGATTCTGCACAAGGATTCGGCCGGCGAAATCGAAACTTTAGAGCATCTCGCCAAGATCAATGCCGGCGAGTTGAAGGCGCTGGAAGCCGCGCACAAGGATTCCATCCTGCTGGTCGATTCTGACGCCGACGTGCTCAAAATGGTGCAATCCATGCCCGGCGCTATCGGCCTGGTAGAGCTGCACTCAGTCGACAACACGATCAACGTGGTGCGTGTGGATGGCAAACTGCCGATGGAATCGGGGTACTTGCCACATTAGGGGCGGCTCGGTAGTTGATGAGTTTAGGACGATACGCCCGCTGACCTACGCCGCAGCAGATGAAAATATCTTCTCGCCTTCTTAACGTCGCGGGCGATCTGCTCGCGTAACGCTTCCACCGACGGAAACTTAATTTCGTCGCGCAGCCGATCGAGGAAGCAGATTTCGATTTCGCTCTCCGGCGTCAGTTCAATGGGATGAAAATTCAACAGATGAGTCTCAATGGCAAACAAATCCGCCCCAAAGGTCGGACGATTGCCGACATTTGTGACCGACTCAAACCGCTCGTCGCCAACTCGGGTGCAAGTGATATAAACGCCATCTTTTGGGACAAGCTCTTCGTAGCGCGCCAGATTAATCGTAGGCACAGTGTATTTCGATCCCAATCCGCGGCCACGGCCGGGATTACCTAGGACACAGAAGGGGCGCGCCAGCAAGTGCCGGGCGCGGCTTACCCTGCCGGCGGCGATCAGCTTTCGAATATGACTGCTGGAGACGGTTTCGCCGCGCCGCTTCTCCTCGACGTAAACCGTCACTTCAAATCCCATCTCGTGGCCGAGCTGGGCCAGCACATTCACGTCGCCCGCGGCCTTGTGCCCAAAGCGAAAGTTGTACCCTTCATGCACCTCGCGGGCATGCAGTTTCTTCTTGAGAATGCGGTCGGCGAACTGGCGCGGCGTCATCAACGAAAGATCGCGCCCAAAGGGCAGCAGCAACACGGCGTCGACGCCCGAGGCTTCGAGCAGACGCAGCTTTTCCGGGGTTGGGGTCAGAAGCTTCAGCCCCGAATCTGGCCGCAAAATCCGCGCTGGATGCGGCTCGAAAGTAACCGCCACAGCCTTGGCAGAGTTCAGCCGCGCGCGCCGCACGATCTCACCCAGCACGCGGCCGTGTGCGCGGTGCACCCCATCAAAATTGCCCACGCTGACCAGCGAGGGCCCAAAGTCTCGGGGAATATCCTCGAGTTTGTGGAATACGTGCATGAACGATAGAAACCCTTAACCGCCGAGCACGCCGGGAAGACCAGAACCTTCCAAAGACTTCTTAATCCCCAAATTTCTCTGCGTCCTCGGCGGCGAAAAGATTTTGATCTTAAATCTCAAATTCCAGCTTCAGCCCGTCATACGCCAGCCGCACATGCGGCGGCAGGGTTGCGTTAGTCGCTTCATGGCTCAGATCGTGGCAAATGTGCGTGAAGAATGCGCGCTTGACCTTTACCTGTTCTACGATACGCAGCGAATTCGCCACCGTGGAATGCGTGGGATGCGGCTTGTGCCGCAGAGCGTCGAGAAAAAGGATGTCAAGACCCTCCAACTGAGGAAACGACGCCTGCGGAATTTCGCTGTGATCGGTCAGGTAAGCGGCGCTTCCGAAACGGAAGCCATAGATCTCCGTCTCTCCATGAATCAAGCGCACGGGTTCAAAGCGCGCTCCGAATAGCTCGACCGGTCCATCGATGGGCCGCAACTCGAGCTGCGGCAAGCTGCCATATTTGTAATCGGTGTCAAAAATGTAGGAAAACATCCTTCGCAGGAACGCGGCCGCGTCGGGGCGGGCGTAGAGCGGCAACTTATTCGGTTTATGCGTGTAGCTGAGCGGGCGCAGGTCGTCGATGCCCAAAATGTGATCGGCATGCGTGTGCGTGTAGAAAACGGCGTCCACGCGTGTGATGCCTTCGCGCACTGCCTGCGCGTAGAAATCGGGTGAGGTATCGATGAGGATCACCTTGCCCGCATATTCGATCATTACAGAAGGCCGGGTGCGGCGGTCGTGTGGATCTCTGGAGTGGCATACGGCGCAATCGCATCCCAGCGTGGGTACACCCATCGACGTGCCGCTGCCCAAGACAGTGAGCTTCGCCTTCATGCGCGAACCTTCAGTCCTGGATCTGGTTGCCGCCGCCTCATGTTCCCGTGGCGACTCCCGGTTGCGGCGGACGGGATAGCGCGTTGGTCACTTCTACATAAGCCATCCGAACCTCATACAGGCTGTTTTGCAGGAAATGCTCTTCGGTGGGGGTAAGGTTGCCTTTGGTCTTTTCCGCCAGCAGCGCAAGCGTGTCGATGGTTTGCCGAGCTCCGATGATATCGACATGCGGCTGACCACCCTGCTCGTGCATTAAACCCAACTGCAGCATCGCGGTCATATACAACGACGCCAGAAAGCGTTCAAAGGTCATTTCAAAGTCCTTGGCCGAGCCGCCGCTAAGTTCCACGCGCGAGTCCAAATCTTTCGCGGACCGTCGATACGCATCGGCCTGCGCCTGTTGCTCGGAGGCGGAAGGCGCCGGAGGCACATCCTGTCCAAGCATTCCGCTATTCTGCGCCGGATGCATCGTGGAGACATTTGATGCCGCGGCATTCTGCTTCGCAGACGAAGCCGTTGTGGCAGAGGAAGCCCCTTTCGGAGTTTCCACTTCAACATCTGTGCGCAGCTCTCCATCCTCGGTGAACTTGCGCCGGTCGGTAACGGTAAACCCGGCATCCTGTTTTCTCTCAGCCATGACTCCATCCCTAACTTGCTTGATCTTTAGCACTTCCCGAAAAACTCGACTTTGGCTGCTGCAGCGCTTCAGCGCTGCGATACAGTATTTCTTTTCCTGATGGCTTTAGCCCATGAGGTCCCGAACCGAGCTTCCCGGCAAACTCCGAAGCTCTTGTTCCTAAACTCTTTGCACCACATGCTCGGAGTTCTAGAGAGCAATACCTTGGATCGGCAATTGAACCACCCTCGCCTTCGCATTTCCAATGACGACCTCGCGTCCCGGAACTCCCAACTCACGCCGAATATATCCCAGTGCGACGATCGGCTCGCCGAATGAAGTGGGCACGAGCGCGCTGCTGGTAATCTCGCCAACTTCCTTCTCACCGGCAATGATCTTTGTTCCACTCGCAATTGCCGCTTCGCCCTCGACGAGGAAGGCGGTGAATTTTCGATGCACGCTGCCTCGCGAGCGAATTCGTTCCACAATTTCCTGGCCCACATAGCATCCCTTGTTAAAGCTGAGGGCGCGCATCTGTTCGGTTTCCTGCGGCAAATCGCGCTCGCGGATGTCTACACCATAAAGCGGAATGCCGTTTACGATACGCTGCATCTCGAGCGCCTCACAGCCCACCCGAGTCGCCCCGGCAGCAATCAGCGACCGCCAGGCGTTGTAGACGTCTTTGGGATCCAGCCAAATGTCGTAGGATTCGTATGCCGCATCTTCACCGCGTACGATTGTGCATTCAACGCAGCCGCAATCGCAGTCACATTTCACAGTAACCGCTTGCAGAAGCTGAGGCTCAGGAACCTGCATTCGTGCAGCATTCAGCAGCGTGCGCGATTCCGGCCCCGCGACACCGAGCGCTGTCCGCTGGTCACTTATATTCGTCACCACTACGTCGTCCATGATGATGTAGTGATCGAATGTGGCCATGATCTTCTCAACCTGGCTGCCGTCGGTTTCCACCAACAGCTTTTCACCCTCACTGAAGACGAACATGTCGCCCAGAATGCGCCCCTGCGGATTCAGCAGAAAAGCGTAGACCCCGTGAGCAACGGCAAGATCACGAATATTGTTCGTGACCATGCCATTCATCCAGCGCACGCGATCGCTTCCGGTGAGGGAGAGACGCCCGCGAAATCCGAGGTCGTAGACTGCGCAGCCATTCCGTAAGGCGGCAAACTCCGCCTGCCGGTCACTGAAGCGCGCTGCCATTGTTGCTCCGCGGTAATCAGCCGTCGCAAGCGGCTGTTGATCGGGACGCGCGCGCAATGCCTCTTGTAGGGGTGTGTAAGACATTGAATATACAATTATAAAACGAAGCCAGAGGCCGATCTATTTGAGGCGGGGACAGGTAGTGGCTGAAAAGTGCGTTGGTGGAACTTTTCGGCCACTACCCGGGGACATCAATCAACCATCAACAATTTTCTCAAACCACGCTATAATCGCCCCATGCCTGCCGCACCCGGAGCGACCAAAGCTGTCGGAATGGTTCCCGACGAACTCAAGTCCGAACCCAAGTCAAAAGGCCTGACCACTCCGCGCAAAAAGAAGCCGAAAGAGCTCGCGGTGATCACCGAGTGTTGCACGGGTTGCGCCGGCTCTCCCGCGTGCGTCGAGTACTGCCCTGTGGAAGACTGTATGTTTTGGGTGCCCGACGAAGACCACCCACCATTTGG
>JASIKQ010000680.1 GCA_030049565.1 Candidatus Sulfotelmatobacter sp. | reverse complement strand
AGATACACGCCCTGATCGAGCATCGCCCGGAAGAAGCGCGCAAACTGCTCTGGGTTCGATTTCGAAGCCGAATCCCAATCCGTCACGGGACCCGGGGTGAAGAACCAGGTGAACATCGACCCTACGCGGTTGGAGCACAGCGGCACGGCTGCCTCTTTTGCCGCCGCGGCGACGCCTTCAACGAGCTCGCGGCTCAGTTTATCGATCTGCGGATAAATTTCCTGGCGGTGATCGCGCAAGCGCTTGAGCATGGCGCATCCCGCGGCCATCGCCAGCGGATTACCGGAGAGCGTTCCCGCCTGATACATGGGCCCCAGCGGCGCGACCAGATTCATGATCTCGTTCGGGCCGCCATAGGCACCGACCGGCAAGCCTCCTCCGATGATCTTGCCCATGGTCGTGAGGTCAGGGCGAATGTTGTAAAGTTCCTGCGCGCCACCATATGCCACGCGGAAGCCGGTCATCACTTCGTCGAAAATCAGCACAGATTTTTCGCGTTCCGTGATGAGACGCAAGGCCACCAGGTAATCGTCAGCCGCGGGCACGCATCCCATATTTCCAACCACCGGCTCCACGATCACACAGGCAATCTGATGTTTGAACTTCTGAAACGCGTGTTCCACCGCATTGGCGTTGTTGAAGGGCAAGGCTAATGTGAACTGGGTAAACTCCTCGAGAACGCCTGCCGATCCTGGGATTCCGAGGGTTGCAATTCCCGAGCCCGCCTTCACCAGCAAGGCATCGGAGTGGCCGTGATAGCAGCCCTCGAACTTCACGATGTATTTGCGTTTGGTATAAGCGCGAGCCAGGCGGATGGCCGACATGGTGGCTTCGGTTCCCGAACTAACGAAGCGCACCTTCTGCATGGAGGGATAGGCGGCGAGAACCAGCTCGGCGAGATCGGCCTCGGACGGCGTAGACGCTCCAAAGCTGGTGCCGTTGCAGGCTGCGCTCACGATGGCGTCGAGCACATCGGGCGTAGCGTGGCCCAGAATCAGCGGCCCCCACGAACCGATGTAATCGATGAACTCGTTCTCGTCGGCATCCCAAACGTGCGAACCCTTGCCGCGGACGATGAATGGAGGGTCGCCCCCTACCGAAGCGAACGCCCGCACCGGCGAGTTTACTCCTCCCGGAATCATGCTCTCGGCGCGTTGCTGCAACCGGCGCGACTGCTCAACTTTTCGAGTGGTAGTGGAAGGCATCCAATGCTCCTGGAACAGAGTGGTTCGCTTCGCCGCCGACGAAAAAGCGAGATTGCCGGGTTGCAGTTTGCAGCTCGTTGCTCATTGCTGTTGCACGCAACCGACTAATATAGCAGCGGCTTACAAATTCATAAGATATTCACCTGCTCGCCATCATCCTGCAACATCTCCTAATTAACTTAGAAACATCAAATCGCCCTTCTAACCGGGAGGGTCTCAAGGACAGCTTCGGGGGGCTCCGAGCTGTCCTTTTGTTGTGGACTCTCGACTGCCGCAGCTGGCGAAACTTGCGGCGATAGTTTCCGGCGCGCGTGGGATTGCTCGCCGGACGGCCGCCTGAGTGCCAGCTACTGCGATTCAGCTTCGTGGGCTTCTTCAATTCGTGGCAGCACCGCTCGTAACAGAGCCTCGAAGCTGGTCTTGACGCGCTCACCGGTTTCCATGACTTCCTGGTGCGACAACGGCTGGTCGAGAATGCCCGCCGCCATGTTGGTGACGCAGGAGATGGCGAGCACATTTATCTTCATCTGGCGGGCGGCGATGACTTCCAGCACGGTTGACATTCCGACGAGATCGGCTCCAATGACGCGCAGGTAGTTAATTTCCGCCGGAGTTTCGTAGCTCGGTCCCGGCAGCGCGGCGTAGACGCCTTCATGCAGCGCCATGCCGATCTCAGCGGCTGCTTCGCGAGCCATTGCGCGGTACGGTTTTGAATACGCATGAGTCATATCTGGGAAGCGGACTCCGAAACGGTCATCATTGGGACCAGTCAGCGGGCTCACGCTTTGCAAATTGATGTGATCGCGAATCAGCACCAACGCACCCTGCGAGTAGTTGAGATTGATTCCCCCCGCGGCGTTGGTCAGGATTACCGCGCGAATTCCCATGCGGCCGAAGACGCGCATGGGGAAGGCGACCTGCTGCGCGGAATATCCCTCATAAAGATGAACGCGGCCCTGCATTGCCGCGACCGGGACGTCGCCTGCTTTGCCGATTACCAATTGTCCGGCATGGCCGAGTGCGGTGGAGAGAGGGAAGTTGGGAATTTCAGCATAGGGAATTTTGGCCGAATCGTTCAGAGAATCGGCGAAGCCGCCGAGACCCGAGCCAAGGACGAGTCCGATCTGCGGGCGCAGACAGGTGCGCTGCAATATAGATTGGGCAGCGGTTTCGGCGAGGGTGAAATGATCGGTCATTTCATGGGCTGGGATGTTGCTCCGAGCAAACGCCAGAATGCGGTAGGGGGCAGTTTGAAAAGGAGGCGAGCCAAACGCGCGTTTACGTGGCGCAAAAAACGCGCCACTTCGCGCGGCTCGCCCAGATTCCTCGCTGCGCAAAAAGCGCTTGCTCGGAATGACAATTCAAACTGATCCACTACCCAGAACGCCGATTAAAGATCACCATCGGTAAGAAAGCGGCCATGGCCGTTGCGATCCAGCCAATCATACAAGAAGGTTTGGTAGAGATAGGAAGCCACAATTTCTTCGCCAAGCTCGTGGGTCTCGGTACAAACAAAGGGCAGACGCAGACCGGCGAGCAGAGCGATCAGCGACTGCGTCACCTGATTCGGGGTGCTTCTGCGGCCATAGGGATAGCGGCTTTTGATCTGGCTGAGAGGCGCTGTAATGACGAGAAGGCCGTGCGGGAGCTTACTCATGCGCCGCAGGCGATGAATGAATGCGGAGCGATTTTGGGTGAAAGAACAGACCAGATCGGAAAGATCTTTCCGCTCGACCACGCAGGAATCTTCCATGCCGGCGACGCTGTAGTCGCCGAGCGCGAGGGCGCGCATCTCGATACCGGCAAACCATCCTTTGAAGCGCCGCAGACAGAGGGGAATCTGCTCGCGGGTATCGACCACCGCGATGGGTAGAGGCGTACGCAGTTGCGTCCCGCCACGCTCGGCGAGCACTGGAATGACGGGCGGAGCCACTGGTTCAGCGGTCATTTGCCAGTCAAGGGGCGAAGCGATCAAGGTTCGGGATCTACGCGGCATAGGTTATTCAAAGGCAAGATCGTAAACCCAAGGTTCCTCGACTACGCAGAGTTGCCGCCAAGCGGCAACTCTGCTCCGCTCGGGATGACACTTTTCTGTGTGGCAAGCTCTGCTCCACTCGGGATGACAAAGTTTATTTCTGTGCTACCAACTGTTTTGCCCGCGTGAGTTCTGGCCGCGTGGAATTCGAACCGTCACAAATTTTCAGGAGCAGAGCATAATACTCGTCTGCTTCTGGCTTTTTTCCGGTGGCTTCCGCGGCCTGGGCGGCGCCATAGAGGCCGTCGAAGCGGTTAGGATGCAGCTTCAGATCGGTCTGGTATTCGGCCAGGGCCTGCTGCGGACGTTTGGCTTCGAGCAGAATATCGGCGATCATTTCGCGCGCGGGAATGCCCTCGGGCTCGTCGCCGAGGGAATCTTCCTTGTCAGCAATTGGACGCAGCGCTTCGACTGCGTCGTCGTACTTGCCTTGAGAAAAGAATAACCAGGCCTCGACCTGCTTGCGATCATTTTCAACGGCCTCCGCGAACAGAGGCTTTTTATTCTTGACCAGCTTCGCGTGAATGCTCTCGATGGCGGCAAGATCTTTGCGAACTTCTTCGGGCTGGCGCAGATGAGCCGACCCCATGGCGCGCGCCCAATAGACCAGCGAATCTTCGGCTGTGCCTTCGACTTGCACAGGCGGCAAGGCCGCGGCCGCGGCCCAATCATGCATCTCGATTGGGTAGAGGGCGGTTAGATGCGCGAGCGCTGCGGCGTGCGGATCGTACCCGATTCCATACATGTCATCATGCTTGCTGGGCATGGCGCGGATTTCCTCGATGAGCGCGCGGGCATCGGCATCGCGTCCGCTTTGCATGTAAGCGTAAAAGAGAAAATTCATGGCGTGAAACTGATGACCCTCGCCGCCCATGCCCATGGCTGCGGTTTTGCGCGAGGCGGCGATGGAGGCGAGATTCGAGTTAATGTCATCCTGCCATAGGCCAACGCGGGCGAAGATGTGCGACGGCATGTGCAGCGCGTGCGGCGACATGGGCGCGATCTGCGCATAGCGGCGGGCGGCGGGCAGGCCGAGTTCGGCCAGTTGCGGCTTATCGTAAGCGTGGATGAGATAGTGCGCTACTCCAGGGTGATCAGGCTCAGTGGCGAAAAGTTTTTCCAGGATGGCGGCGGCTTGTTTACGGTTGGCGAAGGTTGGATCGTCGCTTGGTTCGGAAGCGAGCAGCGAGAGCGCATAGAAAACCGCGGCTTCGTGATCGTCAGGGTAGGACTCGTAAACCTTCTTCATTGCGTCCGAGTAAGCTTTGGCACGGGCTTCGTGATCGAGCTTTTTCGAGTTACTGTAAAACGCGGCGATGGCGGCCAGATAAGCTTTCTCGCGCGGTGTGGCAGGGCCTTCGGTGTAATTCGCTTCGTGGATTTGGTCCAGTCCTGCCTGGATGACCTGGGCATCGGGCTGATTCCACAGTTGATGCCACAAGCTCATGGCGATACCCCAATGCGCCATCATGCAATTAGGGGCGTCCGCCGCAATCTGCTCGAATTCTTTTTGAGCCTCTTCGTACCAGAATGAGTGCAGCAGGGCCACGCCGCGTTCGAAGGGCTTCTGCACTCTCGGATCGCAGGAGACAGGAAAATTGACTGTGCCGAGTTGCGCGGTGGTCAGGTCTTCGTGGTGCTGATGATGGTCGTCGTCCTGAGCGGAATTTGTGAGCGTGAAGAGCAGGCAGAAAAGGAGGAGGCAGGAAATGCGTTTCATAGAAACCCCACGAAAAATGAGTGTAGTCGCGGGGAAGGAGAGGGGTCAAACGTGTCCTACTCTCAAAATTTGGCCGCGTTTGATTTTGGCGATGGCATCACGACAGCCCTGGGCATGCGGAAGAAGGTCCTTCAATCGGTTGGAGCTCGCCGAGATAAGTATGATTGCGATGTCTCTGCCCATCAGGTTTTGTTGATGGGCGAATCCTTGGTCGAGGGTGATGAGAATGTCGAAACTCAGTTCGGCTTGATCAAGCAGCTCTCCGTTTTTCTTGCCGGCCAGACCTGCCTCGGGAACAGTCGCGATGTGCCAGTCTTCGCTTGATAAGTATGACTTGAACCCGCGAGGAACGCACTCATCAAGCAGCACTTTCATGCAAGGTGCGCAGTCAATATGGATTTGGCCTGTTCAAGAGCCGAGACGGCCTCTTGGCGTGTAACCGTAGGAAAGTCGGCAAGAAAATCGTCGAGCGTTTGGCCGCTCTCGAGGTAATCAAGGAGAGCCTGGAACGGAACTCGAGTGTGCCTGAAAACCGGAACTCCCCCAAGAATGTTCGGATCGCGGATGATCGTGCTTTCCATTAGGGTCTCCTCTTATCAGAGTTTACAGCAGGCGGGAAATCACAGGGCGGGCTACGCGTTTCATAGAAACCCCACGAAAAACGAGTGTAGTCGCGGGGGTTGAGGAGGGTCAAACGGTGGGCGGGGTGGTATATACCGGCGGCAGAATGCTCCCTCCCTCGGGGAAAAGAGTGCCGCTCCACGCCCACAGGCCGCTCGCAAGGAGATTCCTCGCCCCGCTGGTAAAAGCGCGGGGCTTCGGAATGAC
>JASIKQ010000065.1 GCA_030049565.1 Candidatus Sulfotelmatobacter sp. | reverse complement strand
GCGCACATGATCCATCGCCTGCATGATGATTTGCCGGCAATACCGCAACACCAGATGATCCAGCGTCAAGTCTTCCATAAGATTCCTTGCATGTGACTTCAACACTTCACCACTGCCTTCTCGGCATTCGGCCAAGGCGCATCGAGTGGAATGGGCGGTTGGGTGCGCCATTCAGGGAAACGGTCGAGGTCGGCCAGTTTCGCGCGATCATTCATGGCAGAAACGAGTGCTGTGAGGAAGTTGCCCGCGTCTGGAGGAATTTTCGGGCGGAGGGACTCGATAAAGCAGGTGATGTCCCACACTTTCACTACTTCGGCGTGGTCCGGTAAAGATTCGAGAGCAAGGAGGTTTTTCAACTGCCCAACGAACACTTCCACTGGTTGTAATTCCAGCATCGCGATAGCAAGTCGAACAAAGAGTAAGCGTGTGCTTGTAAGATCGTGCTGGCCGCGTTTCAATTGCCATGCACGGGCCAGCAGGGACTTCGCCTCGGCCAGCTTGCCCTGTGGGATGACGACCGTACAAAGGTTGTTGAGACGGTGCGGAATTTTAGGGTGGGTAGCGCCACGATCCTGTTCATCGATCGCGAGAGCCTGACGCAGTAATGGCTCGGCCTCGGCCAGCTTGCCCTGTTTACGCAATTCCAATGCAGCGTTGTTCAAGTCAACTGCCGTTCGTAGCGCCAGGTCCTGCTCACTTACCGTGTAAAGGACGCCGTCGTGAGTCCCGCGCAGCGGTTTCAGTGACGTAAGAACCACTTCCGAAGGCGTGCAGCCATCGCGCAGCTTCACCGTGTCGCCGATCTTCAGCGCCTTGAACCTGCGCGCCTTCTCCGCCATGTCCGCGTGGAACCTGCGAACGCTCTCGCGCCATTGCTTGACGTACTCGCCCTCCGGCTCGGGCACCATCTCCAGAAACGAGAGCGGGCACGAGTAGTAGCTCGGCCCCATCGTCTCGCCTATTTCCTTGCACCCGTGCAAGCGGTGCTTGCGGTCATAGCGCATCAGGTAGCACATTACGAACCGAAAGCCCGGGTTCTCTTTGTCGTCCGGGCCGATCTCGTGGACCGCCCACAGCACCGATTCACCGTCCTCGCTCGTGACCTTGCGCACCAGCGTCTTGTAGTTGGTCGGCTCGTCACACAGGTGTGCGATCAACTCCTTTCGCGAATTCCAAGCGTAATCCCACCCCATAGCCGCCTCTTTTCTGGGTTCGCTTTGCGGGCTTTCATGCATTCCTTTACTGCTTACCGAGTTCGCGAAGCGAATTGCATTGCAGCATGCGGAACGTTCCGCTCCCGTCCCTCCTCTTTCAGGAATCGGAATTTCGGGGGAACGTCGTCTTGCAGTAAGTCGCGCACCGCCTTCAAGTCCGAGAAGGTCGAGCTGACGAACAGGCGGATGGTGCCCCGGCGTTCCCCTGCTCTTCGCGCCTCTGATCTTACCCATGAAAGGGCGCCTTGAGATTCAAATTCCGGTGGGCGGTTTCGGCTTGGGAGTGCGCATCCGCTTCCACCACGGCAGCGCCTGCCAGCTCTTCTTCGCTGCCTGGTAATGCAGGTTTAGTTGCGCGGCACGGTTGTCGGCGGTGAGAGTGTGCCCCCGGCTCGCATGACTGTCGATGTGGTTGCTGGTTGCAGGCAACTGGCGAAGATGCCGAGTGGCAACTTCGAGATAGCGTTCATCGGCAGGCAAGAGGATACCGCGCCGCTTCATATCGGAGAGCTGATCGTAGGCCTTGCGCCACCACTGCATACTGCCGCCGCCGGTCTTCTCGGTCAGGTCTGCCATTTTCCAGTAGCTCGTCCAAAGCCCGCGGCCGAAATCGGAAGACTGAGCGTCGCTCTGGTGCAGCTCTTCGTAGATGGTGAGGGCCTTTTGATTGTACTCAAGGGCCTGCTGGCTGCACCCCAATCCAACGCTGAGACTGACCAAGCCGTCGCAGCTGGCGGCTAGCTCGCGCGCCAAATCGGCGGATTGGGGGTTGCGCCGGTACAGCTCTTCGCGGAGGGCGAACGCCTTTTGGTAGAGCGCTAGGGCCTCCTCGCCTTGCTCCAGCTCCAATCGAAGACCACAGAGGTGCTCGTAGGCGGCGGCGAGGTTTCGGACGAAAGCCGCGGATTGGGGGTTGCGCTGGACGGCCTGTTGGCACAACTTCATAAGCTGCTCGTCGGTTCTTCCCGTTCTCGCTAAATGAATGGCCAGTGCCGCGAGGTGGGCCAGGGTTTCTTGATGTTCGTGGCCCTTGAGGCGACGACTGTGTTCAAGGCCTCGACGCAGCAAACCTTCATAGGCTGCATCGGATTTGTCAGGCGCGCTCGCTGACCCGGCTGGAAGGTTGCGCATCTCCATCAACAGCACCTCTCCAGCTTGGGTTCCAACTGCAATCAGCGCTGGAGAAATCGCAATAGTGTTTACAGACGAGGCTGGGTTCAATACCGCCAGACAGATGCCGGTCTCAAGGTCCCACAACCCAAATGTGCGGCGCCCACTCCTAAATGCTGCTCGACGGCCGTCTGGAGTCACCTTCACCTCAAACACAGGTTCCCGGCGCCCTAACAGCGTGCGCTCGCAGACGCCGCTCTCGAGATCCCACACGCGGACCGTTGCGTCCTCACCGCCCGATACCGCTCGCCGCCCGTCCGGCGTCACGTCCACGCTCCAGACGCCTGCGCTATGCCCTTCAAGCGTGTGCAAGCAAGCCCTACTTTCTAGGTCCCAGACCTTGACAGTCGCATCCAAGCTGCCCGACACCGCCCGCCGCCCGTCGGGCGTCACCCGCACGCTCCAGATCCGGTCTTCATGTCCTTCTAGCGTGCGCACAGCGCCGCTCTCCAGGTCACAAATGTTCAAGGTTTTCTCGAGCGCGGATACCGCTCGCTGTCCATCGGGCGTCAAGCCGATGTCGAAAATGAAGTCCTCCAGTCTTGGTGTGGCCAAGCACACCCCGCTCTCCAGGTCCCACAGCCGAAGTGGGTGGGGCGCATCCTCCTGACTCGCCGATAGTGCACGCCGGCCATCTGGGGTAACGCACACTCGCGTGACATCTTGCCTATGCCCTTTCAGCGTGTGCAAGCAGGTCCCACTCTTCAGGTCCCACACTCGAAGCGTTGAATCCATACTTCCCGAGACCGCACGTCGTCCATCCGGCGTCACAGCGACGCACTCTACCGACCAGGTGTGGCCTTTAAGCACATGCACGCAAGCAGCGGTTCCTGAATCCCAAACCCGCAGCGTTTGGTCCCTGCTTCCTGATACCGCACAGCCGCCATCTGGCGCGATGCTCACGACGTAAACCAGGGCATCGTGTCCTGGCGGGCGTAAGCAGGATCCACTCTCTAGATCCCAAACCCGCACCGTTTGGTCCCCGCTTCCTGAGACCGCACGCCGCCCATCTGGTGTTATGGTCACGCTCGTGATCTTGGAGTCATGCCCTTCTAACGTGCGCAGGCAGGCCCCGGCCTCCAAGTCCCAAACGCACAGTACATCGCCTGCGCCCGACACAGCCCGCCGCCCATCTGCCGTAATGCTCACGCTTTCGAACAAGTGCGCTTTCATCTCCCGCAGGCAGGCGCCGGTCTCCAAGTCCCACACCCGCAGCCGATTGTCCGTACCCCCCGACACCGCCCGACGACCGTCCGGCGTCACGCAAAGGCAATGGACCGAGTGGTGTGCTTCCAGCGCGCACAGGCAGGCCCCGCTTTCTAGGTCCCACACGCGCAGAGTGTTGTCCCAACTCCCCGACATCGCTCGACGACCGTCCGGCGTCACGCTCACGCTGCTGACAAACCCACTGTGACCTTGCAGCTCCCGCAGACAGGCGCCGCTCTCCAGGTCCCACACACGCAGCGTATTGTCCTTACCCCCCGAAACCGCCCGACGCCCGTCCGGCGTCACGCTCACGCTATCGACCGAGCCACCGTCCAGTACGCGCAGGCAAGCCCCGTTCTCCAGGTCCCACAGCCGCACCGTGTGGTCCTCACTCCCCGACACCGCATGCCGCCCATCCGGGGTCACGCTTATGCTCGTGACCGAACCAAGGTGCCCTTCCAGGGTGCGCAGGCAGGCCCCGCTCTCCAGATCCCACACCCGTAACGTTTTGTCCTCACTCCCCGAAACCGCCCGCCGCCCGTCCGGCGTCACGCTCACGCTCGTGACGCCCTCGTCGGGTCCTTCCAGCGTGCGCAGCATCGCTGGTTTAGCGTTCCAGGTGGCCTCCTTTGGCCACCGGCGAATAAGGAGAGGAGCAGCGCACCGCGGCAGCAGTTCATTTGCCGCGTTGTGAACCGGCCCGCCGGGCGCATAATTCATGGCCTGTTGCAATGTATATCCCTCGCGGCCCCCGAACTCGAGCAGCAGATGACACTCGCTTTCCACAAACCCTGCAAAGGTGGCCAACCGGTCGAGCCGTGTTGATACCTCCCTTATTCGCCGGCGTTCTGCTTCGATCTCTTCATCGGTCCAGAAGCGCACGGCCGGCGGAATCTCTGGCAGCGTTGGTTCCGCTTCGTCGAAGGGCTGCCCTCGTTCAATGCGACAGCGTCGCTCACGCCACGCTGTCGAGTAACTGATGACTTCATCGGTCCAGCGCGCAATTCGCGAGGTGCGCTGCTGATCCTCCCGGAGCATCGTTTGGGCCTCAGGGAGTGCGTTCTTGACGGCCCGATAGTCTTCTTGCAATTCGAACACGAGTCCGGCGCGAGATCGAGCCTCTAAACATTGC
>JASIKQ010000679.1 GCA_030049565.1 Candidatus Sulfotelmatobacter sp. | reverse complement strand
ATGCTGCTGCGATTATTTCACTTCATGGCGCAGCACGGACTTAAGTTGAGTGCGACCACGGAGCAGCGGATTCAGCAGGAGCTTCCATCGCTCGCGGTGACGCCCCCTCGCGGGGCTGAACTTTGGCTCTATCTTCAGGAAACGCTGTTGCAGCCACATGCCGCCGAAGCTTTGCGGGCGATGCATTCGTTGCGCTTGCTCACCCTGCTGCTGCCGGAACTGAAGCGGATCGACTCGCTCGTGGTGCGGGACTTTTACCATCGTTTTACCGTGGACGAGCACTCGATTCTTGCCATTGAAAGCTTGCACCGGCTGAAGGAATCGAAGTCGGAGTGGGACCAGCGCTATGCGGAGTTGCTGGGCGAATTGGAAGATCCGGAGTTGCTCTATCTCACGCTGCTGCTGCACGACACCGGCAAAGGAGTGCCGGGCGGCAATCATGTGGAAGCGAGCGTGGAAATTGCCCGCCGCTCGATGGACCGGCTGGATCTGCATGCGGAAGAGCGCGCCGAGGTGCTGTTTCTGATCGGCAACCATTTAGAGATGTCGGCGCACCTGCGGCGGGATATTTTTCATCCTGAGACGGTGGCGGCTTTTGCCGAGAAAGTGGGCACGCCGGAACGGCTGAAGATGTTATGTCTGCTCACTTATGCGGACATCAAGGCGGTGAACCCGGAAGCGCTGACGCCATGGAAGGCGGAAAACATCTGGCAGCTTTACATTGGCGCGGCAAACTATTTGAACCGCAGCGCAGACCATCGTGTGCACAGCGACGCGAACGGCGAGAAACTGGCGCGGTTGCGCAGCCTGGCGCCAGTGGCGGGAGCGAGGTTCAAAGGATTTGTGGAAGGATTTCCGGAGCGATATTTGCGGGTGCACTCCGCCGAAGAAGTGATGCGGCATATGCAAATGGCCGACGAGCTTGGGCGTGAGCCTGTGCAAGTCGACCTGAAGCGCGGACGGCATTGGTATGAGCTGACCCTGGTAACGAAAGACCGGCCATCCTTGTTCGCAAATTTGACCGGAGTGCTGGCCGCGTGGGGAATGAACATCGTCAAAGCCAACGCGTTTTCGAACCAGGCGGGAACGGTTGTGGACACGCTCTACTTTACCGACCGCTTTCGAACCCTGGAATTGAATTTGTCGGAGTGGGAACGATTCAAGAACAGTGTGGCCGCAGTGCTCGCCGGCGAGGCGGATTTGGATAGGATGTTGCGCGACCGCCAGCGGGCAGAAAAGACCATACGGGTGAAAGTGGTGGTGGAAACCCGCATTGATTTTGACGACGACTGTTCCTCGACGACGACACTCCTAGAAGTGATTGCGCAGGACCGGCCGCGGTTATTGCACTGCATTACCTCGTGTCTCGCGCATCAAGGCTGCAATATTGAAATCGCGTTGATCGATACGGAAGGCCAAATGGCAATTGACACGTTCTATCTGACGTCGGAGGGAAGAAAACTGACGGCGGAACGGCGGAAAAAAGTACGGCAGGCGCTGCTTGGCGATATAAAGAAGTTGGAAGCAGGCGGATGATGACAAGGAAGCGAGCCAAACCCCTGCCTTTCATTTTGTTCCGCACCGGCAAGGTGCTACCATCCCCTTGCCATGGCCAAGACAGGGATATTCCTCTCCACATTGTCACTGCTGTTGGGGCTGACGCAGTGGTCTTCGGCACAAGCCGCAGCTCAGTCGCAACCCGTCCATTCCATTGTGCTGCATGCAGCTCGCCTGCTGGATATCAAGAACGGCCGCATTATTAAACCCGGGGAAGTGCTGGTGCAGGGCGAGCGGATCGTTGAAGTCGGGTCAGCAGTGAAACATCCGCAGGGCGCGGAAGTGATTGATCTGGGCGATCACACACTGATGCCCGGATTAATCGACGCGCATGTGCATTTGTTTCTGCATCCCGGAGCTGAGGACCTGCAAACCATACAGGAATCCGTGCCGCAGCGCACGATCATGGCGGTGCTGCAGGCGCGCGACGACCTGATGGCCGGGTTTACCGCCGAGCGCGACATGGGAACCGAGGGCGCGGGATCGGCCGACACCGCAGTGCGCAATGCGATTAATCAGGGGCTCGTGCCTGGGCCACGGCTGCGCATCAGCGGGAATGCCATCAACATTCTGGGCGGTCATGAAGACGCCATTGGATACAACCCGGCGCAGCACGTGCTACCCAACGCCGATTACGCAAACAATGGCGACGAGTTGATCGCGGTCATGCGCGAACAATACAAAGAGGGCGCGGACTTCACCAAGATCTATGAAACAGGTCCGGATCGGGTTCGCGACGGAAAATTTTCCACGATCTATCAGTACACGGAGGCCCAATTGACCGCCGCCGTGATTGAAGCTGAGCGCCTCGGCAAGCGTGTCGCAGTTCATGCCACCGGGGAGCCGGGAACGCTGTTTGCTGCGCAGGCTGGAGTTGCATCCATCGATCATGCCAACCAGCTCAGCGACGAAACCATGCAGTTGATGAAGGAGAAACAAATTTTCGCCGTACCGACGTTTACTATTTTCGAATATTTCGCGGACCATGCCCCTTCCCCCGCAGTAGCAGCCCGAGAACACGAAATGCTGGATTTGAAGATTCAGGATTTCAAGAAGCAGGTAGCGGCGGGAGTTCCAATGGCGGTGGGATCGGATGTCGGGCCATTTCCGCATGGGACACAGGCGCGGGAGCTCGTATTGATGGTCAATTACGGCATGACGCCGCTGGCAGTATTGCAAGCGGATCTGCTCAATGGCGCAAAGCTGTTGGGCTGGGATGGGCAGATCGGGTCATTGGAGGCCGGCTATTTGGCCGATATTGTCGCCGTTGCCGGCGATCCTTTCGAGGACATTAGCGCGGTGCAGAATGTGTCGTTTGTGATGAAGGGCGGGGTGGTGTACAGGAAGTGAAGAGGATGAGACTGGAGGTTTCCGACATCGGCGATAAGGATTTCCGTGGGGATCCTTCGACTGCGTAGCCCGCCCGCTATCGCGGACGGCAACGTCGCTCAGGATGACAGCGGCATGAGGTCAGGGTCAGCTTCTCCACTCACCCTGGTCGAGGCGACTCGCATTTCGAGTTTGATTGCGCTTGCGGTAACAGACAAAAATCAGCCCAATGCTCATGAAGGTTGGCGGAGCGATGAGGATTAAGATACCGCTTTTCAGGGCCTGAATCATTCGAGATCCTGATCCCGCCGCCTGCGTGTAACAGAGAGCACAGCTTTGGCCGAAGGCGGGCAACGGCGCAAGCAGCGCGAGCGCCCCCAGTACAGCGATTGCGAAAATCCAGATTGCTCTCGGTCGTGTAATCATACCCATAACTCCGGAGGTCGCCAGGCTGTCAATGCGCCCAGGGCACGCCATACAACTGGCGGAAGCTGTCGGTCCAGCCATATTGCAAGCCGAGGAGCACGGCCACGGTAAAAATCAAGACGAACCAGCGCAGGCCTTTGTTATCGGCCAGGTGCATGAAAAACAGAAGCGCCAGAGCCGCCTCGATAATGGCCACGATGAGCATACGCAGGAACTTCTGCGCATCGCTGATGCCCTGATAGGCAATGACGAACTGGATTGCCGCGAGAACCAGCAGGCAAACGTAAACGATAACATCCTTGGAGATTCCGCCACTTTTTTGTGTCTCGGCAGCCATAGCAATTTGATCCTGTTTTCCTTTCGCGTCAGTGAGCCAGGTTCAAAAGATAAATTAAAGGAACCACAAACATCCAAACCAGATCGACAAAGTGCCAGTACAGGCCGGTGACTTCAAGATCGTCGGCTCCATAGCGCCCGCGCTGATAAGTGAGGCCGACTGCGACCAGGGCAACCACACCGGAGCTTACGTGCAGCAAATGCAACCCGGTAACGCCGTAAAAGAACGCGCCGAACAGAGGTGTGCCCCAGGGATTGTGGAAGAGCGTCATGCCTTTACCGATCAATTCCAGCCATTCGCGAATGTGCAAAACCGCGAATACAGCGCCCAGCAGCGCCGTGATCATCATCCAGCGGAAGGCTTTTGCCTTGTCGCCGTTATTGGCCCAGCGGACCGCAAACAGCATGGTCAAACTGCTGGTGAGCAGGATCGCAGTCATAATGGCAACGTTGGTGATGCTCTCGAACGGCCTCGGCCAATCAGGAGTGCCATTGCGGGTAAATCCGTAGGCGACCAGGCAGCCGGCAAAAGTGGCGCTGTCTGCGATGATGAACAACCACATCGCCAATTTTTTGGCGGGGGCCGAAAAGGCAGGTTCAGCCATGACCGCGGTCGCGTGCTCCCGCGACACCTGCGCGTGAATTGAAAGATCCGCTT
>JASIKQ010000678.1 GCA_030049565.1 Candidatus Sulfotelmatobacter sp. | reverse complement strand
CGCACGGTGGAATGGCTCAATACTCCATCAATTCAAGAGGAAGGCACAAGGGTCTCAGGAAGCCTGCTGTGGGGTGCCCAACGTCTCTCGTCTTTTGCGAGACGTGGGGCTCCGAATCTTTGAGGGAAACAACCCTACTTCCGAATCCCCAGTTTCCCAATGACCGTCTTGTATCGCTCGGAATCGTATCTCTTGAGATAGTCGAGCAAGCGACGCCGCTTGCTGACCAGCATGAGCAGGCCGCGGCGCGAACCGTGGTCCTTCTGGTGCGTTTTGAAGTGGTCCGTCAACTGCCCGATCCGTTCGCTGATAATCGCGATCTGAACCTCGGGACTTCCCGTGTCCGTCGCGTGCGTCTGATATCGGTCAATCACGGACTTCTTTTGCTCTCTGGCTAACACTAACCGGTTGCACTCCTGTTCTGTTTTCGATTTATCTTGGTGACGCTATTGAGGATACCATGCGCAAGCGAACGCGGTAAAGGCGAGACGGCAAATGCCTTGTTTTATGCGGGACTTAATGGTGGAGCTGGTCGGGCTCGAAGCGACGACCGCCCCAACCGCAGGTGCCTCACTCCTCAAGCCGTCTTGCCCGGGGGGCTTTGCGCGCGCCACTCGGGCGTGCGCTGCGGGCCGGCCTCGGACAAGGCTTTCTTCACCCCTGCGACATCGAAGTCTGCCGCGTAGACCGGAGTGCCGGGTTGTTGTCGCCAGGATTCATCCAAGCTGCCGGCATCCACGGGATCGAATCCGAGTTCATCCACCAGCTTCATCACGATCTTTTTCGTTCTCTGGTCATCGCCTGCCACAGGCAAGGCGATACGCTCCGGCCGGCCTGCGGGCTTCCCCAGGTCCATGAGGTGCTGAGCGTAGATGTTGTTGAACGCTTTGATCACAGGACGCTTCAACTGCTGGGCAACCCACCGGCTTTCAGTGGTTCCAGCTTCAATCGCGTCAATGCGGCCATCCCGTTGTTGGGGATAGTAGTTACTCGTATCGATAACTACCACATCGTCCGCCACCCCCTTAAACAAATCTGGCGGCAGCTTGGGAATACTTTTCAGTGGAATCGTGACCACAACCACCTCTCCACTAAGTGCCGCCTCGCTGACCGAAACTGCCCTCGCACCAGTCTCTGCCGTCAACCCTTTCAGCGTCTCCGGGCCCCGCGAGTTTGCGACGAATACTTTGTGCCCCAGTGCGCTCAGTCGTCTGGTGAGAGTGCCGCCAATGTGTCCCGCTCCGATGATGCCGATGTTCATGGGTGTGCTCCTTCGTTTATTTCGCTATCGGGAACAGATTCAGAAAGGTGCGGCAGGCTTCTTATATTTATTTTGGTGTTAACTTCCGCCACTTCCGTAGCTGCTTCCAGGCTTGCACCAACTCCTGCACCGCCCGCGCCGGCGGGAAAGTGCTGCTGTCGATGACGCCGCAGTCGCGATAGGCCCGCTGATAGAAGTCGAGCACGGCGTGCATGCTCAAATGCGACAGGTTGCGCGCCAGCTCATCCAGATGCTCGCGGCTCAAAATCTCTTCCCGCCGCTCGACCTCCGGCCGCCGCGCCATGTCACAAGTTTACTATTTTCGTCTTTTGTTCGCCTACCATAAGATTTCCACAGGCACTAATGCGAGGACTGACTGACCTTAGAACCCAGAGCCACCTCAGTGGCACCAGCGCCGGCGCGGCTGAAGCCGTGCCTTCCCACGCCTATTTTTGAAAATCCGTAGTCACCACGCCCGGAATCTTTCCATCATTCCGTACCCGCTGCGGCTTCGTTCGAGCGACGACTGAATGGCTGACCGCAATCGTTCTTCATCATCGTCATAGAGGCGGAGAAATTTAAACGGCTGAAAACGCCATGACATTGGACTCAACATTTCCGCTGCGCCAAATACCGTCCCCTTCGCAGTCAGAAACATCAGCTTCACGCGCGTGCCTTGATCGAGCGGCGCGGTCAGCCAGAGCAATCCACCGGTGACAGAGATGACCTGCAATTTGCCGCGTTTGAAGCGGCCATCGGAGCAGCGCAAGACGGCAGGAGTGGTTTCGGCGAAGAAAACCCGCGGAGCGCGCTGCGCGGGCTGCAATGGGGAGGGAAACGTCATGCCGCTTGCGCGATTATGGGCGCGCCTCTAAGCAAATGGGAGATTACGGAAGGAGTATTCTCACCATAAAACCGGCGCTGAAAACAAAAGCTTTACTGCTACTGTCGCACTCCCAGAATGCTTGCCTCTTGCGCCGAATTGCAGCAATGGTTCGAGGATTGCGCAAAAGGCAACAGGGCGTCACACGTGTGGAATCGACTGCGGGTTTGCCACAATTTCAAGCGGGCAGGAATAAAGAGACGCAAAGTCTGCCGAAACCTGAGAAAAATCCCACTCCAGCGAGTCTTGCTTGAGTGGGATTCGAAAGGAACCTTCTAGTGCACCTGCGCTGTCTCTTTCGCGTTCTCCACGGCATGCACAAACGCAACTGCGCCGGGGTTCGACGTGTGCGCCTGGCCTTTCAGGATGTCAGAGAACGATGCGTCATTGCCATACCACGCCCGCGTGGCATCGTGGTCCTGCTGCAATTCTGCTCCGTTCAGCGACGCGCCGATGAACGCGCCCTTGCTGCTCGAATAGGTCAGAATGCCCGCTTTCCATCCGGCATCGGCAGAGGCCGTGCGGCCCACGGGGCCAGCCGCAGCCGATACGTCGGCGCCCAGCTTGATGTGCCCTTGCATCAGACCGTTCATGCCTTCGTCATTCATGAAGAACATCATCAGGTCGCTGCTCTTGCCGCCAATCTGCGGTCCCCAGCTTATTCCAGAGACGGAAAACGGAGCGGGCGAGCTCCAGTTGCCATTGCTGGTGCGGCAAGTGGCCACGCCTTTGCCGTGCTCGCCGCCGACCACAAAAGCTCCTTTGACGAGCTTGGGAATGACCGCGACGCACTTCGCGCCTTCAAGCACGTTGTTGGGCACTCCTTGATCGGGAGCCGCAGAAGTCAGGTGCTGCACGGTCTCGGTAGCGCGTTGCAGCTCCACGTCGGCGTTGGTGTCGTTGTCTTTCGGGGTGAGCGCCCAGGCGGATGCGCCCAGGCATAGAGATAGTAGGCTTACGGTAATTTTGTATTTCATTGTCCCTCCTGCAAGTTGGAGGTTTGATTCCACTTTGGAGGGGATGGTTTACGGAAATATGCGCCTGCATTCAAGGAGTTACCGCGACCAGCGCGGCGCATCATTCCTTGCCATTCCTCACCAGGCGAAGGAAAGCTTGGTGCACCCTGGGATCTTCCGACAATTCCGGATGAAAAGTTGCGGCCATAGTTTTCCCCTGCCGCACCGCGACCGGATCAGCGCCCTCGGTTGCGATCACTTCCACGTTGGCGCCGAGGCGTTCAATTTTCGGCGCGCGAATGAAAACCATTTCCAGCGGCAAAGTCGCTTTGTCGTGCAGCGAACTCTCAAGCAATTTTCCTTCCCGGATGGAACTGTTGATCTGGCGTCCATAGGCGTTGCGGCGGATGCGCATGTCGATCGCGCCCAGCCCTTTTTGCTGGGGATTTTCGATTTCGCTGGCCAGCAGAATTGCGCCTGCGCAGGTGCCGAATGTCGGCTTGAGGCGGACGAACTGCTTGAGCTTCTCGAAGCCTGTATCGCCCAGTAACTTCAGGAACGTTCCCGATTCGCCTCCGGGAATGACCAGCCCCTCGATCTCATCGAGTTGCTCGGGCTTTTTGACGAGCACAACTTCGGTGCCCAGCTCGTCGAGCCGCCGGCGGTGGGCGTCGAAATCGCCCTGCAGGGCTAGAACTCCGATTTTCATGGTCAATCGTCGTTGGCCGATCGCCCTTGGTGTTATCGAAACCGCATTCAGCCGTCACCACTCAGCACTTGGCCAATGACATTTCGGTTACCACGGCTGCGGTCCGGTCTTGATTCTACTGGATGCATGGGCGGCGATTACGACTCAGCGGACAGACCCACGGAACGCACCAGGAGTGATTCGGCCAATCATCTCTCCACATATTTCGCGAACATAGCTTCGGGATCGATGGCGATGAATACGCCGCGGCTGCGTGCCAGGACCTCTCCCTTTTCGTTGAGGATTTCGGCGGTGTTGATGTGGGTGCGTCCCTGCTTTTCGATTTCGCGCCCTTCCACTCGCAGCGGCTTGTGCAGCGGGACGGGCTTGAGATATTCGACCGTCATCTCCCGGGTGAGCGCGACCACATGATGCAGCTTGTTCACCTTGCCCATGGCGTCGTCGAGGATGCAGGCGATGATGCCTCCGTGGCAGTGGCCGGGAGGCCCGGTGTAGCGCTTGCCCAGCCGGAAATGGCAGACGAAAGTTTGCCGCTCTTCGTCGAGGAGGAACTTGAGCTTCATGCCCTCGGGATTGTTTTGCCCGCAGACGAAGCAGTGGTTCTTCTGCATCTTGTGATAGCGCGTTTCGTGGCCGTGGACTTTGCTGGGCATGCTGCGATTTTACCCTGCGCTTTGAGTTGCTCCATCGGGCACAGTCCGGCGACTCGTAGTTTTTTCCCGGACCTGTATCGCGAGACACTGCGTCCTAGGCCTTGACGCTTGCTGTTGACCCTTTGTTTCTGTCTATTTCCTCGGCCGCGATTCCGGGGGCACCATGCCGCTGACGCGGTAATAGACCACGAGCTGGCCATAGTGTTCGCCGGAGTGTTCGATGAATCCGTAGGCGAGGTCTGAGACACGCGAGTACTGGTGCGCGTATGGGTCTACGACTAGATCGGACATCCCTTTATCGCCCTTGGCTTTGATGGCGTCAGCGCCTTCGGCGAAGGATTTCTTTACGTAGGCGACAATGTCGGCTTTGCTCTTGAATAGGTCACGCTTGGGATTTTCCTCGGCAGGAGGTTTTTCTCCACGCACAGGATTGGTGAAGAAGTAATTCACACCGGAGGCGTGCAGCAATTGCTCGGCAAAGGTGCGCTGCGCGGGCGTGGGCTTGAAATCGTATTTGTCCTCAGGAAAATCCTCAGCCATGGCGATGAGCTTGCGTCCGATCTCGTTCCACTGTTCGAGCACGGCCTGCGAAGGACTCGCAGCCGGCTTGACGGCAGACTCCTCTTTCTTAGACTCCTGCGCGCGCGGGGGCAACGTTGCTGCGAGCACGACAAGAACGACGGCAGCACCAAATATAGTTTTCATCGGATTTCCTCCCTGTTTCGTCTTCAGAAGCGGTCGTCATCTTAGACAAAGTGGCAACCTATGTTCAACCATTAGGACGGCTGCGCCAGAAAATCGTTACAACCGTCGACCCAGGGGGGTGAATCAGCTTATTGCGCCGTATTGCTCCGTGAGGAGGTGCGTTTTGGAAAGGCGATCCGATCTGTTGTGGGCAACTTTGGGCGAGGGTGGTCTGGTTCTGGCAGTAGCGGCCATCGGATGGGTAACTAGACAGCCTTTAATCTTTGCCAGCCTGGGCCCGACTGCCTACGAATTGGTTGAACAGCCGCAACTGCGCAGCGCAAGAATCTACAATGTAATTGTCGGACACCTTGTTGGCCTGGGGGCCGGATTCGCGGCGCTTTATCTGTTGAATGCGTGGGCAGCTCCGCAGGTGCTCACTTCTGGCGTGGTTTCCGCGCAAAGGCTGTGGGCGGCGACGTTAGCGGCCATGCTTACAACCTTCGTGACGCTCATCTTAAAAGCGAGCCAACCTGCGGCCCTGGCTACCACGTTGCTCGTCGCGCTGGGAGTTATGCAAACTCGTCGCGATACCGTTGCCATTGTCGTAGGTGTCATCATCATCGCCGCGCTGGGAGAGCCCGTGCGCCGTTTTCGCCTGAAGCACACTCAGGTCCGCAAAGCCCTCGACCAAGCCGCATGATGAGCGATTACATAGGGCTTCGACTTGTTCACAGAGTTGCCGGCCTAAAGAGAACCGGCGGCGGGCAATATTTCCAGCGTTTCCACGGTCGCATTCTCCCGCAGGAGGATCGCCGCCAGGACCGCTTCGGCGACGGTGGCGGGCGACATCATCTTTCTTCGCGGAGCTTCCGGCCACGAAGTGTTCCAAATCGCAGTATCGGTCGCACCGGGCAGCAGGCCGATCACGCGAATACCCCGGGGACGCAGTTCCTCGCGCAGTGTATTCGTGAAGCCGAGAGCGCCGTGTTTCGAGGCGTTGTAGGCAGCCGATCCTAAAAACACGCGATTGGCCGCGATCGAGAGATTATTCACAATCGTGCCCCCGCGCTTCATCATGGCGAGCGCCGCTTGCGTGACCAGAAACATGCCAGTCAGATTGGTTTCGATGACGTCCTGCCATATGGGCAGGGGGAGCTTGTCCACGTTGAAATTCGCGTGGGCGATGCCGGCATTGTTGATCAGAATATGAAGCGTCTTAAATCGACGCCGCACGGCGCGAAACAGAGCGTCAACGGATTGAGGATCGCGAACATCGCAGCGCCGCACCAGGAGTTCAACCTTATATTCGGTCAATTCCCTACCGCTTCGGCCCAGCGCCGCCTCGTCGCGGCCAGTGACGACCAAGTTGCAACCTTGGGCTGCTAAGGCGCGTGCGATAGCTAGGCCGATACCGCGCGTCGCGCCCGTGATCAGCGCCACGTTTCCGAGTAAGCGCCTGTCCTGAGCTCTGGAAGTGAGTTTTGCCAAGAGCCGCTCTTAATCAAACTCCGTTCGGACGCTGGCGAATCAGCGACAGGAATTCCGAGCGCGTTTCTTCTTCGTTGCGGAAACTGCCCAGCATCGATGACGTAACCGCCTGGGAGTGCTGTTTCTCGACCCCGCGCATCATCATGCACAAGTGGCGCGCCTCGATCACCACGCCCACACCCTGGGGCTCAATCACTTTCTGGATGGTCTCGGCGATCTGGGTGGTCAGCCGCTCTTGAATCTGCAGACGGCGCGAGAAAAGTTCGACTAAGCGCGGAACTTTGCTCAGACCGATCACCTTTCCATTGGGGATATAGGCCACGTGCACTTTGCCGAAAAACGGCAGCAGGTGGTGCTCGCACAGGCTGAACATCTCGATATCTTTGACGATCACCATCTCATCGTAAGAAACCGTGAAGAGCGCACCCTTGAGCAAAGCTTCGGGATCCTCGGTATAACCTCGCGTCAGAAATTGCAGAGACTTGCGAACCCGCTGCGGCGTGAGCACCAGCCCTTCCCGCTGCGGATCTTCGCCCAAACGGACCAGCATTTCACGAACCAGCTCTTCAAAGCTTGCGCTCGTGAGCGTGGTTAATTCTTTGGTTTCACTTGAGACAGGTTTCATTGTCGCTCGATCTCTTTCGGCTGCAAAGTGCTCCAGTAGGCGCAATGAGGAACGCGCCTGAGGACGGTATTGCCAAGTCAGCGCCGCAGTTGGTCTTGCCCGGCATATTCGAAGGAATTCATCATGGTTTCTTCCAGTCGCACCCTTTCCAGATGCGCGAGACTAAAGCTGCGGTTCACTATTTCATAAATGCTCATGCACAGGTTCTCGGTGGTTGGAACCTGTTGGGCAAATTCCGGCAAGCAATTAAGGTTCTCGTGATCGTAGCGGGCGAGCACTTCCCTTTCCATGAAACTGTCAAGATCGGCGAGGTTGCATACCATGCCCGTCCGCTCATCCACTGGCCCGCTCACTGTCACTTCGACAATATAGTTGTGCCCGTGGCCAAAAGGATTGTTGCATTTGCCATAGGTCGCATGATTCTCAGCCTCTGACATCGCCTCGCTGTGCAGGCGGTGCGAAGCCGAGAACAGATAGCGGCGCGAGAGATGGGCCTTCATTCCTCCAGCCTCACTTATGCTTCACGATTCACCGTAGAAATCAACGAAAAGATCGGGCGTCTCGTAAACTCGCACACGATGCAATTGGGCGTGTTGGAGTTTGCTCGCCAGACGCTGCCAGATCGCGATGGCGATGTTTTCCGTCGTCGGGATGCGATGCACAAATTCAGGCACTTCTTTGTTCAGGAAGCGATGATCCATGGCGTCGAGCACTTCGCGCTGCATGATGTCTTTGAGCTGCTTGAGGTCGACGACGAAACCGGAACGCGGATCGACTTCGCCCTTCACCGTAACTTCCAGCGTGTAATTGTGGCCGTGGCCGTTCGGATTATTGCACTTGCCGAAGATGCGGCGGTTCTCTTCCGGCGCTAATTCCGGATTATGGTAGTAATGCGATGCGGCAAACTCCGCTTTGCGCGTGAGATAGACCATGACTGGCAAGCGCCCCGTAAATATATTAACTAACCGCGTGGATGCGCGCAGGCGCCGGGACACCCGTGACAACCTCAATTTCGCGCAAGAAGCTTGCCGCAATCAAGGTCGCATCGAATTGTTTCACCCACTGCTGTGCCGAATCCGCCAGCGTCTTTCGCAACGCGGGGTTTCGATAGAGCTGCTCGATGGCATCAGCCAACGCTTCTTGATTCTCCGGTTCGACCAGAATGCCATGCTTCACCACTGCCGGCGCGGACGCGGCTCGGGAGGCAACAATAGGCTTCCCGCTTGCCATCGCCTCCAGGAAAACGATGCCAAAGCTTTCTTGCGCGCTGGGCAGGCAGAAAATGTCGCAGCGGTTATATTCGCGGGCGAGTTCGTCGGCCGCGACGTTCCCCAGCCATCTCACGATGTCGTCGAGCCTCGAACTGCGGCAGATCGATTTGAGCCGCGCCGCTTCGGGACCGTCGCCGACGATTCGAACTTCAAGCGAAGGAATTCGAGACCGGAGGCGGTTCAGAGCGCCGAGCAAAATGTGCAGCCGTTTTCTCGGATAAAAGCGGCAAACCGAGAGAACGACAAATTCGTCTTTCGCCGCTGGCGCGGGATTTCGTTGCAGCAACTGCCGCCACTGCTCCAGATCGATGGCTTCAGGAACGATGCGCGGCTCGCGCTCAATTCCATATAGTTCCTGAATTCGCCCGGCGCTGTATTGGCTGGGCGCAATCACCAGGTCGGCGCGCTGCACATGGATTTTTTCGCAAGCTGCTTGCACGCGCATGGTGGCTCGAGTCACGCCGTGCTCAAAGCGCATTTCGTCGGCGATCACGCCTTTGATCGATGCCACATGAAAGCCGGCTCTTTTTCCGGCCAACGTATAGCCATCCATGTCAAAGCCAACAGTTATTCCATCAACATCGATCCGGCGCAGACGAAGCATCTCATTGAAAATCAGCCGCTCAATCGTATAAACGGGAAATTTGATAACAGGTGTGATCAGCTCAACGCCGGCCCCGGATTGCTTGAGGAATTTCGCCAAGGTGGTAATGCCGGCGAAGGTGCCGCTGCCGCGAACGATATTCAATGGAGTCGAGGTAAGGAAGCGAAAGTGCATCGAGGATGACGTTGACGGGAGCGCCGCATCCTGAAGTCGTTTTCTGCGGCAGGACGCATCCGTTATTATAGCTATGTGCTGCGCGCATCTTTTTTTTCGCGAATCATTCCGCTGTTCCTTCTGGTCCTGTTCTTCTCCACCTGTTACAGCACTTCGCACCCGTCGCGGGTGGGCTCTCAAGCTCCTGATTTCACCATCCAAGACTCCGATCACAAGGTCACGCTGAGCCAATTCAAAGGACAGGTGGTGGTGCTGAATTTCTGGGCGACGTGGTGCCCTCCCTGCATTGAGGAAATGCCTTCGCTGGTGCAGATGCAGCAGCGCATGAAGTCGAAGGGCATTACGGTGTTGGCCGTAAGCGTGGATGTGGATGATGCCAGTTACAGGCGCTTCCTTCGCGACCATAATGTCGACTTGCTCTCGGTCCGCGATCCTGATCAGAAAGCCAACTCGCTTTACGGCACGTTCAAGTTTCCCGAAACTTACATTGTCGATCGGAGTGGCATCGTGCGGCGGAAGTTCATCGGCGCAGTCGATTGGACCGAGCCGGACGTACTCGAGTATTTGAGCAAACTGTGAGGGGCGGTCCTATTAGTCCAACCGCTCTTTTGGCAAATTCCCAGTCTCCTACATTCGGATGCCGAGGATTTCATCCATGAACTCCACGCGCAAAATCATTGTCTACATCGCCACCAGCGCCGATGGTTACATCGCCCGCCCGGATGGCGATTTCTCGTGGCTCAACGACCCCCGCTACAACAACAAATATGGCTATGACGAGTTCATCAGCTCGATCGACACGGTTTTGTGGGGAAGACAAACGTACGAGATCGGATTGAAGTTTGGGGGAAAGAATCTTGGCATGGGGCCAAAGATAAAGAATTATGTGTTTTCACGGACGCTGCCGGACAAATCGATTGACAACATAGAATTCGTCAAAGAGCCTGTAAAACAATTCGCCACGCGACTGCGCGCCGAACCGGGCAGAGATATCTGGATGATGGGCGGCGCAAGCGTTATAGCATCGTTCCTTGATGCGGGCGAGATCGACGAGTTCAGCATTCACGTCATCCCGTTTTTCATCGGCGAAGGCATTCCTCTGGTGCAGCCGCGGCATCGTTCGATTCCTCTGAAATTGTTATCGACGAAGGGATTCGAGGATGGGGTTGTGCACCTGCATTACTCGGTGCAGAAATAGAGGCATCTAGAGCTTCGCATTCCTCAGGCGCAGCGCATTCGTGATCACCGATACGGAACTGAAACTCATCGCCGCGGCGGCAAAAATGGGACTGAGCAATAATCCGAAAAACGGGTACAAGACGCCTGCCGCAATCGGCACGCCGATTGCATTGTAAATAAAAGCAAAGAACAGATTCTGCCGGATGTTGCGCATGGTCGCCTGACTGAGCTTGCGCGCGCGCAGAATACCGCTCAGGTCGCCTTTCACTAGGGTGATGCCGCCGCTTTCCATCGCAACGTCGGTGCCGGTGCCCATGGCGATGCCTACATTGGCTTGAGCCAACGCGGGTGCGTCGTTAATGCCGTCGCCCGCCATAGCAACGACCCTTCCTTGCGTCTGCAGCTTTTGCACGACCTCCAGTTTTTGCTGCGGAAGAATTTCAGCTTCAAACTCGTCGATGTTCAGCCTTTGGGCGATCTCGGAAGCTACAGCACGGCTGTCGCCCGTGAGCATCACGACGTGAATATGCCGAGCTTTCAGTTCACGGAGAGCGTCAGGTGTGGTTGGTTTCAGGCGGTCTGCGACACTCACGTGGCCCGCGTACTTGCCGTCAATCGCTACGAAAAACACGGTAGCGCCCGGCGTTTTTCCGTAGGAAACCCCTCCTCCGGGTTTCAGCGCGCCCACTTCAGTCATCATCGCAGTATTGCCCACGGCGACTTGCTTTCCCTCCACCACGCCGCGGATGCCCTTGCCCGCCACGATCTCAACCCCCGAAGGCTCCCAGAGTTTGATTCCACGCTCCGTTGCTCCCTGCACGACGGCCGCAGCCAGCGGATGTTCGCTGGCGCGTTCAAGGCTGGCGGCCAGGCGAAGAACCTCTTGGCTCGCCGAGCCCAACGGCGCTCCAAAGGCGCTCAGCTTTGGCTTTCCTTCGGTGAGCGTTCCGGTCTTGTCGACGACCAGCGTGTCGACGTTTTCCAGAATCTCCAGCGCTTCCGCGTTCTTGATGAGAACCCCAGCGTGCGCCCCGCGCCCCACTCCGACCATAATGGCCATGGGCGTCGCCAATCCCAATGCGCACGGGCACGCGATGATGAGCACCGCAACCGCGTTCACCAGCGCA
>JASIKQ010000677.1 GCA_030049565.1 Candidatus Sulfotelmatobacter sp. | reverse complement strand
AGGGGGTAATTATGTCAGCGCCTAAGGCAATTGTCCTGCTCCTCTCTCTCAGCACACTCCTGTTTCTAGCCGCCTGCGGCAGCAGCGGACCCACAGTAACCAAAGGCCAAGCTCCGCCATCCGGCGCATTCAGTGACGGCAATCTGAACGGCACATATGTCTTTTCTGTCTCTGGCGAAGACCTTTCCACTGGAGGGCCATATACGGTTGTGGGCGCCATCAATGCCAATGGCGGCGGAGCTATCACCGGCGGCACAATTGACATGAACGATCCGGCCGTTCTTACTTCCGCGGTAGTTGCAGCCCCCATAAGCAGCGGTGGTTCCTACACCATCGGATCAGATGGACGAGGAGTAATCACGATCAACTTCACGGGAGACCCTTACAGTAGCCTGAGCTTCGACCTCGTCCTCCAAAACAGTTTTCATGGGCTCGTGATCGAACGCGATGCCAATGCCACTGGCAGCGGCACTATTGACAGCCAGACCGCGGGTACGACGCCGTCAGGCTCTTACGCGTTCAGCTTCTCCGGCGAAACCTTCAGCAACGGTGAGCCCTTCGCCACCGTCGGCAACTTCACGCTGACGGGCTCAACAGCTGCCGGCCTCGAGGACTTCAACGCGGCGGGAACCCCGTACACGAACACCAACGCCGGTCTGACGCTTACAGGAAGCGTTTCGGCTGGGCCCTCTAACCCTCCCACAACTTCTCTAACCGCAACTGAAACGGGCGGCACTGCCCCATTCGGGCCTCTCACTTTCGATGTGTACCCGATTGACTCGACCCATTTGAAGTTCATCGAGGTGGATTCTGTCGCAAACCTCTCGGGAGATGCGTTTTCCAACACGACCCCAACCATCCCGACCGGAAATTTGGCTTTCACCCTGGGGGGAATCCTCACAAGCGAAGCGCCGTTTGCGGCGGGGGGCATCATGGTCGCCAACGGCTCGGGCGGCATCATCAGCGGATCAATCGAGGATTACGACAGCGGCGGTACAACTTCGAGCGCGCCAGTACCGTTCACTGGCACTTATACCGGATCGGCGGGTCGCTTTAGCCTGGGCCCTCTCTCAGGCTTCTCCCCCGCCACAGTGACTGGATTTGTCGCGTATCCATCCAGCGGCGGCGTATTGTTGTTGGAGACCGACGGCACAGGGGGAATCAACTCCGGCGCCGCCTATGCCCAAACTGCCGGCGCGACTTTTGCCGCGTCGCAAGGTTATGGTCTCAACCTGAGCGGGGAAAACTTCTCGTCCAGCACACCGGCTGAGGTGGACGACATCGCTGAGTTCACGGCCGCCGCCAGCGGAACATCGTGCACTACGAGCACAGGCACTATAAGCAGCGATACGCTGACCGGCGTAACGGACGAAAACTCCTCAGCAGGCACGACCTATGGCGCACAGCTCTGCGGCCAATACAGCGGCCCCGACAGCACAGGTCGCCTCGGGATATCATACGCAGCGGGCACCATAAACGGGGGCGTAACCGCGATCGCGTACACCGTGGACGGCACCACCTTCCCGTTCATAGAAACCGATCAGGACCAGGTTTCTACCGGCGTCTTTGTCTTGCAGAACGCCTCCGCAACCTCACCCTCGGTAGCCAAGGCCCACAGCATGTTCGTGCCTCAGACAATCCGGCCACACGCTGCCAACCAGAAAAAGCAAATGCAGAAATAAGACCATCCTTGCGCACGCCACCGGGCGCGGCTTTGGCCGCGCCCTTCTTTTTCCACCCATCCTTCCCATCTGCGCCTGCATCTCCAACGTCGCGTGACCTTGGTTACCTTTAACCGATGACCCCCCTTCCCGCACAATGCTTCCAGCTTCCTGCGTCAGCGGAGACAAGTGTGCATCGACGACTTCTGTCTGTATCCCTTTTCGTGCTCATCAGCGTTTCGCTGGCGCCGGCGCGCGACCTCGCCCTGATCGCCAACAAATCCAATTCCGTGAGTGCGATGTCCCTCCCCGATCTGATCAAGATCTGCAAAGCCCAAACCAATCGCTGGCCTGACGGCAAGCCCGTCATCCTCGTGATGCGCTTGCCCAGTTCGCCGGAAATGAAGATAGTCCTGGAAAAAATCTACGCCATGTCGAACTCCGAAGTTGCCAACCTGATCGTGACTGCCAATCACGGGCGCAGCAATCATCCCGCCATCATGGTGGTGGCGACCGATGAAGATCTGGTCAACCAGGTGGCATCGCTCCCGGGCGCGGTTGGCATAGTCGATGTGTATTCCATTAACAGCAGCGTCGCCGTGGTCAAAATCGCTGGCAAAGGTCCCTTCGAGCCGGGATATCTGTTGCACGGCAACTGATCCCCATGAAAGCAAGCACTGACACGCACGCCAACGATCCGCGGCCACGGCCAACTGCGAACCACCAACGACCAACGACGAATATGGCAAACCCCGGCAAAAAACTCGACACCGCCGCTCCGCCCGCGAAACCGGCACGCCAGCGCCGCTATCCACGCTTTGCCATCGATGTTCGCCTCCAGGTGCGCATGTTTCAGGGCGGCGAATTCCGCAATTGTTGGGGACGCTCCACCGAACTCGGCCAGGATGGCATCGGCGCCACACTTACCGGCGATCTCGAAAGCGGAGAAATCGTCTCCCTTGAAATTCCCCTGCCGCTCAGTCCCTATCCCTTGAAAGTCCGCGCCATCGTCCGCTACCGCCAGGGCCTGCGCTACGGCTTCGAATTCCTTACGCTCAGCGAAGCCCAGCGCGATATGGTGCGCCGCGTCTGCGAAATGCAGGCCACCAAAATCTAAAAATATTGAGCGATTTTGCGATTGGGTGATTTGGCGATTTTGGATCACGGTATCCAATCGCGCAATCACCCGATCGCTCAATCTCTCAA
>JASIKQ010000676.1 GCA_030049565.1 Candidatus Sulfotelmatobacter sp. | reverse complement strand
CCCGGCCGGTTCCATCGCTCGCGGGCCTGCTTCTGATCGCCGCCGGAATTCCAATTTATTTCGTGTGGGCACGTGGCGCCGAGAGCGGTACTCCGGCCGTTTAGATGCAGTGAAACGGGCGCGGCATGCCCTGCCGCCAGTCAAAAACTAAGCATTCCGTGCCCAGCTCTTTTCGCCGCCCAGCTTCTCTGCATCGCTTCCCCTCGGTCAGCTACGGCCTGATCGCCACCTTGATCACGCCATCCCGCCGCGACCCAAAAAGGTCATAAGCATCCTTGATGTCTTCGAGCGCGAACGTGTGCGTCAACAACGGAACTAGATCGATACGTCCCTGCCGGACTAGCTCGATAAGGCGCCGCATACGTTCCTTTCCACCTGGACACAAAGTAGTGACAATTTTGTGATCGCCCAATCCCGCAGCGAATGCGTCCAAAGGCAACGCAAGCTTCCCCGAATAGACGCCGAGACTGGAAAGCGTTCCTCCCGCCCGAATCGCGCGCAGAGCGTTCTCGAACGTGGATTGAGTTCCCAACGCCTCGATAGCAACATCCACGCCCCTACCGCGGGTGAGATGCTTGATGCTCTCGATGACATCTTCTTTGCTGAAATCGAGAACGACATCTGCGCCCATGCGTTTCGACATTTCCGTACGCACCGGGTCAGATTCAACCGCGATGATCAGACTGGCGCCTTTGAGCTTGGCGCCCGCCGTGGCGCAAAGTCCAATCGGTCCCTGGGCGAAGACGGCTACCGTGTCGCCAATTTGCACATGCCCGCTCTCGGCGGCGGAGATGCCGGTTGACGCGATATCAGCGAGAAGCACCACTTGCTCATCCGCCAGCTCGTCGGGAATCTTTGCCAGGTTCGCTTGCGCGTGCGGCACGAGCAGGTATTCCGCCTGCGCGCCGTTAATGGTGTTGCCGAACTTCCAGCCGCCGAGCGGTCCGCCGCACTGCGACCAATTTCCGCCAAGGCAGTAGTTGCATTGTCCGCACGGTGTGATCGCGCCCACCAAAACGCGGTCACCAACTTTGTACCCGGTCAGGCCCGCTCCAAGTTCATGAATGATGCCGACTGGTTCGTGTCCAATGATTAAGCCCGGTTTTACAGCATATTCCCCTTTTAAGATATGAAGATCAGTGCCGCAAATCGTGGTCAACGTTACCCGAATTACCGCTTCGCCCGCTCCTGCCTTGGGTATTGGGACGCTGTCCAGGGTGATCTGCCCCGGTGCGTGAAAAACTGCTGCCTTCATGGTTGATGTGGTTTGTTTGTCTTTGATTGGAGCTTCTAAAGTAGATAGCGACATGTTCACTCCTTTCCGAAACCCAGTGGGGAGCGGCCGCTGGAGTACCTATAAAAATCCTACAACCCTGAGTCCGCGGGAAATGTGATGCGCATCACATGCCGGTGTCCGATGCGCTTCTGGAGTACACGGTCGGCGTGTGATTTTTGTCCAATAGCCGAGGTAATAACAATAACAAGAGGCAAAAAGTCGCGAGCACAGGGATCACTCAGTAAACTGAACGTGCCTGTCTCAGCTATCGCACGCCTTCTACCTGAAACAAATCCGACAATTCGCGTAAGAATGAGTAAGCGTATGACTTCCCGTCCGGTGTCATGCGGACATTCAATATCGCTGTTACTCCTGCAACGTCGCTTGGAGCCAGCGTCCTTACCAGTTCCCGTTTCCCTGTGTTGAGATCTAGCCGGTATAGCGGTGCTGAGGTCTTCTCGTCGTGATAGACGAAAGCCGAACGCCCATCCGCCAACCATGTAATCCAAATGTCTTCCGGAGACCAGCCGGGAATGGCTCGCGCTTCGCCTCCCGCTATCGGGTAGAGTCCGCCTTGCCCGTTCACATCGCGCGCAAATATCAGCTTGCCGTCCGGCGATACAAGATGGGTTTCTACGTGATTCTGTTTTAAAGAAATTGGCGGGGTAATGGCATGCGGCTCCTCTCCGGCGACGTCGCGCGTATACATTCGCCAGCCTTGGCCATCCGAGCCTGCCAAATATATCGCTTTTCCGTCGGGCATCCATCCGGTCGAGCCGATTCCCTGCATGGACGGGAAGCTTATCCTTTGCACTTCGCCCACTCCGGTAGGTACAAAGCCAAGCATTCTGACGCTGATTTGGGAGGAGTCAAAAGCGAACACCCGCGTCCCATCTGGCGAGAGAACAGCATTCGACCATGTCCCCAGCTTGACGGCCGTAGATCCATCTGTCTTTCTCAGGTATGACAGCCCCGATGCGCCCGCCGCCGAACCCCAGTCGTCGAACGTGACCACTGTTCCGTCGGCGGAGAGGTCTCGCAAGCTGGCGTAATCCAGCCAGCTCAGATCACGTTCTGTGCGGTCGTTTGGCCCACGGAATTGCACCCCGCTTCGCCACGATTCTTTCGTCAACAGAATCCGGCCATCCCGGGAAACATCATGCAGCCGGACGATGCCAGGCAGACGAAGAACTACCCGCTGTTTGCCGTTGCGTCCGATGCCGATAATGGCGTCCGCCCATCCTTGAGTTTCCGTCGCGGCTGCCCACACTTCTTCGCCTGAAGGAGCCCACGCTGCACCCTCCAAACTCACGAATAACGGGGAACGAATAAATTTCTTGCCGCTGCGATCGACCGCGACCACCCAACCCGCATCACCATCGACGGCTATAAATTCGCCGAAGGCCACCGCATTACCCTGCGGCGCAATGCGCAGATATCCCAGCGCGTGGTCGCTTTCGTAGAGAACCTTTCCACGGGGAAATTCAACACGGTACTTTCCTGCCACCTGCCGCAGTACCGCCATTTCACTGCCGTCGGCCGTCCAGTCGGCTGCAAGCACGTCTTCGGCGATTTCCCGTGGTGAACCTCCGGCAACGG
>JASIKQ010000675.1 GCA_030049565.1 Candidatus Sulfotelmatobacter sp. | reverse complement strand
CACCACATGTTCCTGCTTGAGTTGCAATTCGGCTGCGTCCTCGATGGTGACGATGCGCTCCGCATTCGGAATGTATCCCGAAAGCACGTTGAGCAAGGTGGTTTTGCCGGCGCCGGTGCCACCAGAAACCAAAAGATTCAAGCGGCCTTTTACCATGGTCGAAAGCAGCTCGAGCATCGCCTCGGTCAGGGTGTGATTCTCGATCATGTTGCGCGCCGTGATGGGATCGCGCCCAAAACGCCGGATCGAGAGGCAGGCGCCATCGAGGGCTAGTGGAGGAATAATCGCGTTGACACGCGAGCCATCCGCCAGCCGCGCATCGACCATCGGCGAAGATTCATCCACCCGCCGCCCCACGCGCGACACGATGCGCTCGATGATCTGCATGAGATGTTGATTGTCTTTGAACGACAAGCCGGTCAGCTCCAGCTTGCCCGCGCGCTCAATATAGACGCGGTCAAACCGGTTCACCAAAATGTCGGAGATGGTCGCGTCCTTGAGCAGAGGTTCCAGTGGACCGAGTCCGAAAATCTCATCCAGAATTTCCCGCGACAACCGCTCGCGCTCGGCAAAGCTGAGAGGAATGATTTCGCTATTGACCGAATTCCGAATTAGCGCGAGGACTTCCTCGCGCGCCGAGTCGCCGTTCGAGCGACCAAGCTTTTCCAGATCAAGCCGGTCGAGAATCTTGCGATGCAGGTCGCTTTTTACCTGCTGATACTCGCTGTGCTCGAAAGTTTGTAGATTCGCCATAAGACCTTACACAGTTTTGAACAACGACCACGAGGCCCGCTTCACATCCACATCGTTCCGAGTCAATTCGTGCGCCAGTCCCGAGAAACACCGCGCAATTTCCGTATGGCTCTGTTCCATCACTGGAGAGCCGCGATCGATGGCCGATGAAACCGCAAAATATTGATTGGGAACGCGCCACAACAGTTTCACCCCGGCCGCATTTTCCGCATCCGACTCGCTGAATCCCGGCACTTTTCGGAACCGATTCAGCACCAGGCGCAGCCGCTCGCGGTTGCCGGTTTCTCCCAGGTATTGCTGTACCCGAGCTGCACTCCACAGCGACGCCACGTCGGTGGCAGCCACTAATAAAACGCATTCCGACAAATTCGACACCAGCCGGCTGGCGGGATCGAGCCGCGAGGAATTGTCTACCACCACGTAGCGGTAATGCGAAACCAGCATGTCGAACAGTCGCACGAACTCGGTGGTCGAAGGCTCGATCGCGGCCGGCGTATTGCTTCCTGCCAGCAGTTGCAGTCCGCCCGTATGCCGGGTCATAAAACTTTCCAGCAAGGAGCTATCCATGCGGTGCAGGTTGCGCGTGGCATCCGCCAGGTTGAATAGCGGCTTCAAATTCAGGTGCAATGCCGTGTGGCCCAGCGGAGCAAGGTCTACCAGAGCCGTATTCCCGTGTGCCGATTGGAGCGCCAACGCCAGATTCACGGCAACCGTGGTTGCTCCGCTCCCGCCCTTGGCGTTGACCACCGTAAAGACTCTGCCGCGCGGACCTTCTTTCTGCACTCGCCGTTGTGCGGTCGTGAGCCGTACGAAAGCTTCGAGAAGATCGGTCGTCGTCGTGGGCCGTTCAATAAATTCCCGCGCCCCGGAGCGCATCGCGCTCACAATCAACTGCGGCTGATTGAGAGTTCCGATAGCAAATACGGCACACTCGGGCAGTTCCTGATGCAGCAGTTCAATGGCACGCATCGCCGTGCTGGAACTGTCGGCGGGGATGTCGACCATCACCACGTCTGGGTTGGCTGCCTGCACGCGCCGCATGATGGGGTCCGATGCCGCCACCGGAAAACTTGCGCAGGTATGACTCGTGCGGGCCACGCTGGTGCCATCCACCAGCACCTGCAGCACGGTTCGCTGCTCAGTGTCGGTGGCCACGATCACAACTGAAAGCTCTGGCATAGACTACAGATTCTCCCACCCCTGGCCGGCCCTAATTCCACCCCCGAAAGGAGGGTGAACAAGCTCGCGCCAAGCGTTTGCGATTGATTTTGGATTGCCGCAGCGCTTCGATTCCGCTCCAGACGGGCTTTCCAACACTGCGACCCCAATCCATATTCCGCTGGGGAGCGACATGCGCGAAGATCACTTCTGCTGCATCCTGCTTAACCCAAACACAAACCGCAAACCACTTCTACTTTCCCGGCTTCTTCCCGTCAAACTTATCGTTGTTGATGAACGTATCCGGATTCTTCGGCGTCGGAGGTGGCACATTGTTCGGTGAGACCGTATGCACCGTGCACAACACCATCAATTCCGAATTGCTTTTCTGAATGCTCTTGCTTTTGAAAAAAGTACCGAGAATCGGGATGTCACCCAATCCCGGGATTTTGTTCCAAACATCGGTCACGCGATTGTCGATTAAGCCGGCGATCACGAAGCTCTGCCCATCCTTCAACTCAAACTCCGTTTCCGCTTTGCGCGTGCTCAAGGCGGGAACAGTGAAACCCGAAATGGTCAGGGCGTCGGCAAAATCCAGCGTGCTCACCTCCGGCGCAACCGTCAAATGAATGTTGCCGTTAGGCATAATGACTGGCGTGAAGTCCAGCTTCACGCCGAATTCCTTGAACGAAATCGTCACCGCTGTGAAACCCTGCCCCGGCTGCACAATCGGAAAAGGAAATTGCCCGCCTGCAAGGAAACTTGCTTTCTTGCCGTTTACCGCGATCAAATTGGGCTCAGCCAGAATCTGAAGCAGATTCTTGGTTTGCAGCGCTTCGATTACCGCGCCGAAGTGAATGTCCGGCCGGAAGAGGAATAAGTTCAGAACGTTGCTCAGCGTCTGATTGCTCGTGAAAGGAGGATTTTGTCCAGTGATGGTGGTGATCTGTTGAGCTCCGAAGCCGCCGTACTGACCTGTGGTCGCAGTTCCAATGGTGTTGGCCGCGCCGGTGGAAAGGAAATTCGCCCCAAGCTGCGTCATCGCGCTGCGGTCAACTTCAGCAAACTTCACTTCCAGCAGGACTTCCTGTGCGCCCACCGGGCCAAATGTCAGCACGTTCACCACATTCTTTGAATAGGCCGCCGCCAGCTCTCCCGCACGCTTGGCCACATCTTCAGTGCTTACGTGGCCCGAGAGAACAATCGCCGACCGCGAGGGCGTGACCGCAATCTGCTCGTCCGGAAACACACGCTTCTCTTCCTCGGCGCAGGCGCTGACGTCCACATCAACCCGCAAATCGAAACTGCGCGAACGCTCGTTCTCATCCCAGATAAGCAGCGACACTTCGCCCGGCGCTCGTCCATGGACCAGAATTTGCGTGGGAGTGATTACAGTGGCATATGCCACGGTCGGATCGGTCACGGAAATGCGCTTCAGCCGCTCCGTGGTGTTGATCAGCAGTGATTTGTCCACCATCACGCGCAAAGGCGCCGAGGTTTGAACCGAAGACGGCGGCAAAGTAGCTTGGCTGGTCGGTGGGGGAACCGGTTGTTGCGGAGCAGGGCTGGAATCTGTCGTCGTTTGCTGCGGCCACGATTCCGCTCGGGCGAGTTTCACCCCCTGCCCCCAAAAAGCCAGTGCCACCGCTGGGAGAACTACGCTGCGAACCTTCATCGTGTGATTCCTCTCCAGTTGAGGAAACCTCCTGCCCCCACGTACAAAACCCGCAGTTGCTGCGTTTGGCGGCTACTGCGGCTGCTGCTCGCCACTCTGTTCCGGGAACTTCACCACGTCCGGCTTTTTGTCACCCTGATAAACCTCTACACTGAGCACCGATGGAGAGGGAGGCGGTTTCTCAGTTTTTGGCTGTTTTACCGGACGAATAACTGGCCGTGGCGCCGGGGGCGGGGTTCCAGCTTTGTACAGACCTTTCGCATTGGCCGAGTCTACGGGGTCCTGTTGTGTATCCAGGGGATTGCGCAGCGAGAGCTGAATTTTGCCTTCATTCTGGGCAAGGGTGACGCGCTCGGCATCTTCGGGCGAGGTCAGGAGCGTGATCACCGGAGTATTCTGTGCTTCGCCATTGGCGTTGCGTTCCAGAGTGTGGCCGGAAGCGATCACCGCCACGTTCTGCAACACGGTTGTCGTTTGCGGCTCCGTACTGCCCCCCGGCGTCCCGGTCAGCAGCACATCCACGCGTGTTCCCGGCCCGACGAAACCTGCCACTGAGACGACTTCGTTCACTCGCACGGAAACTGCTCGCATCCCCGGCGGAATCAGCGCTGGCAAGCCCGCTCCCGCGTTCTCGGGAGCCAATTTGCTGGGCAGAATGAATTCTCCCTTGGAAATAGGAATAATCACTCCCCGGCCCAGCACCTGCGACCTTTTGGAGAAAACTCCCGCGGGCAGTCCAGAAGCGGGGAATCGCGCCACGCGCACGTCACGCTCTTCGATTCGGGCGCCCACTTGAATATCTCCCGCCGCCACCAGCACGTCCGCACCCGGCTGGTTGTCCGCGGCTCCTTTGCCTTGCAGATTTTTATAGACCAGGAGACTGACGACAGCTCCCAAAGCCAGGGCCAGAACTCCGATCAGTAGTAGACGAGTACGATTCATAACGCTCCGTTAGCACTCCGCAAGTGGGCATGGTTGCGCCATGCAGCCAGGCTTCGCATATGCCATGGCTTTGCTTCCCTTACTGAATAGAACTGGCAACGTTGGAGAAAACATTGTTGGCGTTAGAGCCGATCAGCCGAACCGTCCCTACCACGATGACCAGAATTACCGCCAGCATCACCGCATATTCCGCGATGTCCTGTCCTTCATCGTGGCGCCACAATCCGCGAAGATAATCCATTGTTTACCTTCCTCCTAAGAAATCACACACTTCGATCTGCGCCTTTCATTCACACAAAAGACTCGATACCACACAGCTTTCCAACCGCCTGCAAAGCAAATCAAAAGCCCCCAGGCCCTGGGACTTGCATCCCGCGTACTCGCAAACGTCCTGCGCAGGGAGATTATTTATTTCTGATACCCCACATCATACTCGCAAAAAGGCCCCGAAAGTGTAATTTCTTGCATACCCAGGGTAACCGCTGGAGGCCAAGCTAAGGCCTCGAAGCACTGAGCACGATCGCCCGCGAGTCTTGGTACAGAATGGTCCAGCCCGGCGAAATCTGCAATCCCTGCGCGAGGGCAGAATTCGTGGGAATTATTACCGTTTTGATTCTCCACCGCTCCAGGGTATGACGCCAATCGTCTTTGAGCTCATAGGTCTTGGCGAATTCATTCAAGAAGTGTTCCCCGTAAAGATCAGCGCGTCCGTCGATGAAGACCCGAGCCTGCGGATAAAGCTTCCAGATCAGATAACCGCCCCAATCATAGTGGTTAAAAATGGGACAGGACGGCGGATGCGCCTGAAGATACGCGATGGCGCGCTCGGGAAAGCGTTCCGCCTCGGCCTGTGGCCGTTGCTGAATCACCTGCCGCACGTGAACGCCGGCAAAAACTGCCATGCCCAGCACGATGATCGCATTCGCCCATGCACCTATGGGGAACTGGCGCGCTCGACTGGAACGGACGTTAATTAAGTCGCCCATACCCCGGCAGATCAACGGCGACACGATCAGCACAAACAGAGCAATCATCCGTATGGCGCAAAACGCCGCATAGAGGCTCACAATCAACAACAGCAGATCGCGTGGCCGCACGCGCGCCCGCGCACACCCAAGCATGGCAAAAGCTGTGAGCAGAAGCGCCAGCAAAGGCCAATATTCCGCCTTATGAAAGTTCGGCGACGCCCATTCCGCGATGTAGGCCTGCATCACCTGCGAACGAAGAGTTTCTATCGGATAGAGGTACATACGCGCGCCGTTCGGATTGAAAAGCACAAGTGCGAGATCGAGCAGCAGAACGATCATCGGCAATCTCGCGCCACCCATTCCTGGCCTTGCCATCCCCAGCCGACGTTCGACCCAATCCCCAGCCACAAATAAGGCCGACAGCGCCAATCCCAGAGCGAATCCCGCATGAAGATTCACCCAGAGCAGCGTCAGCGGCAAAGTCCACCACAACAGTTTCGGATTGCGCTCCGCCCGCTCCAGAATCAGCAGCCACAAACTCGTCAACAGCAGCGAAATCATCTGCGGGCGCACTCCCCATAGCATTTGCGTCGCCCATGCACCGCAAAGCACCACTACGCCCGCGATATAAGGGTCCGGCCCGCAGCGCACATAAAGCAAAAAGAAAGCCGCACTCACAAGGGCGGCAAAAACCAC
>JASIKQ010000674.1 GCA_030049565.1 Candidatus Sulfotelmatobacter sp. | reverse complement strand
AGAAATTTGCCCGGCGTTTCTCACTACGACGTTTTTCCGGAAGTTTCCGAGCGTTGGAAAGAGGTGCACCGCCGCGGATTAGCAGGTGAGGTATTGCGGGAAGAAAGCGACCGCTTCGAACGTGCCGACGGTAGGGTGCAATGGATACGTTGGGAAGTGCGGCCGTGGTACGAAACCGGTGGGGCAATCGGCGGCATTGTGATTTTTGCCGAGGAGATCACCGAGCGCAAAATCGCGGAGGGCCGGCTGGCGCAAAAAATGCAGGAGCTGGCGCGTTCCAACGCCGAACTGGAGCAGTTCGCCTATGTCGCTTCGCACGATTTGCAGGAGCCGCTGCGCATGGTGGCGACTTATACGCAAATGCTGGCGGAACGCTATCGCGGCAAACTCGACGGGCAGGCGGAAAAGTACATTCACTATGCCGTCGAGGGGGCGACGCGCATGCAGGCGATGATTCAGGACCTGCTGTCATTTAGCCGCGCCGGGCGGACGGAGAACGGATTTCACGAACTCGATATGAACCTGGCGGTGAAACTGGCATTAGAAAATCTTCAGCCGGCAATAAAAGAAAGCGGGGCGGTGGTGAATTGCGACGAACTGCCGATGGTAAAAGCACACCGCACGCAGATCGTGCAGCTATTCCAGAACCTGATTGGCAACGCCATTAAGTTCCGGGGCGAAAATACACCGCTGATTCGCATCCGGGCGGAAAAAAAAGACGGGCAGTGGATTTTTTCGGTGAGCGACAACGGCATCGGCATTGCCGCCGAGCATTCGGAGGTCATATTCGCAATTTTTCAGCGGCTGCACACGCGAAGCGAATATCCGGGCAACGGGATCGGACTGGCGATTTGCAAAAAGATTGTTGAACGCCACGGCGGCAGGATTTGGGTGGAGTCGAAAGAAGGTGCGGGAGCAACGTTCAAGTTCATGCTGCCACTAATGGCAGAGGCGAGTGAGGAATCGGGGAAGGCAGCCAGTGCGCGAGCCTGAGATGAGCGGGGTGCAATCTGCATTCGACATCCTGCTGGTGGATGACAATCCGGCGGATACGGATCTGACCGCCGAGCTGTTGGCGCGGCATGGGTGCACGGGCGCGATCCACATCGTACGCGACGGCGTAGAGGCGATCGCATTCTTGCGCGGCCAGGGTAGGTATTCGGGCGGGCCTACGCCGCAATTGGTGGTCCTGGATTTGAACATGCCGCGCAAGGATGGCCGGGCGGTGCTGGCGGAAGTAAAGTCTGATCCCGTGCTGCGCAAGATTCCGGTGATCGTGTTTACCACGTCGCAATCTCCGCGCGACATTACGCGCAGTTATGAGCTAGGCGCGAATTGCTACGTGAACAAGCCGGGAAATTTGCCCGAATTTGTGGCCGCGGTGACGGAATTCGGCAATTTCTGGTTCCGGCGGGCTCATCTGCCGCATCGCAACCATGAAGCTTACCAGTGAGGCACGAATGGACAATGATGCCACGCAAGTGCTCCTGATCGAAGACAACCCGGGTGATGCCGACTTGACCCGCTTGCGGCTGGTCGAGGCCAATGCCGATGTGCAGGTGAAGTGCGTGGACCGGCTTTCGGCTGCCTTGTCTTGCCTGGGGGAAAAACCTGCCGTGATCCTGCTGGATTTGAATTTGCCCGACAGCCGGGGCGCGGCCACATATCGCAGCATTTTGGATAAAGCTCCAGGGATTCCAGTGGTGATTCTCTCCGGCCAGGACGACGAGGCGCTGGCCAACAAAGCCTTGCATCAGGGCGCACAGGATTATCTGGTAAAGGGCAGCTTCAACGCCAAAGACCTGAATCGCGCCATGCGCTATGCGATGGAGCGCCAGGCGCTTTTACGGGCGGTGGAGATGAGCCAGAAGCAACAACTGGACTTCAAGAACCAATTTCTGTCTCATGTGTCGCACGAACTGCGCACGCCGCTGACCTGCATTCATCAGTACGTGACGCTGCTTGTGGATGGACTGCTCGGCCCGGTCACTCCGGAGCAGGCGGACCATTTGAAAACCGTGCTGAGAAGCGTGAATCAGCTCCATGCCATGATCCGCGACTTACTGGAAGCCACGCGCGCCGAGAGCGGCAAGATACGGGTTGAACCGCGTTGCATTTCGCCGCGAGAACTGGTGCAGCAGGCGTCGGCGATGCTGCGGCCAACGGCCGCGGCGAAGAAAATCGGCGTGGAGATTGCGGTTGACCAAAGAGTCCCGTTGGTACACGCCGACCCCGACCGCACGCTCGAGGTGCTGATCAATCTGCTGGATAACGCCATCAAGTTCACCCCACCGGGAGGATCGGTGGTCGTAAAGGCATGCCTGGTGGAGGCAGACCCCGAATGGGTCTACGTTTCGGTCAGCGATACGGGAGTGGGGATCAGTCCGGAAGCCAAGAACTTGATCTTTGAGAGGCTCTATCAGGATCCCAATGCTACGGCCAACAGCCGCAGCGGGCTGGGATTGGGGTTGTTTATCAGCCGCGAAATAGTCCGGCTGCACGGCGGACGCATTTGGGTATCAAGTGAGCCGGGCCATGGCAGCACCTTCACCTTCACCGTGCCGGTTTACTCGCTGGCCAAGCTGCTTTCCTCGGTCGCGATTTACGAGAATCGCATGCGGCCCTCGTTTGTGCTGGTGCGCGTGGATTTGGCGCCGCTCTCGAACCCGCCGCTGGGAAACTGGAAAGAAACCTGGCAGCAGGCGCTGGAGATCGTCCGGCGCTGCGTGTATCTCGACAAAGACCTGGTGTTGCCTCCGATGGGGACGGCGGGAACGTCGGAAACTTTTTTTGTAGTAGCCGCCACCGACATGCAGCGCTCGGGAATCATGACCAAGCGAATCCGTGAGCAACTGGAGCGCATCCCCGATGTCCAGGCGAAGTGTAGGCTTACGATTTCTACGCTGGCGATCGATCTTCCCCCGGAGCAGGCGAGCTGGCCGGTGGAGCAGCAGGTGCAAGGGTTGGCCGGCCGCGTCGCTGAACTGATCATGGCTGGGGTGGAGCGAAGGGCCGCAAGCGCGGCCGATCATACCTGATTTCAAACGATGAATCTTAAGGAGAACTCAATGACAAAACAGAAAATCTTAATCGTGGACGACGACCCAGATTTGTTGCGGGCGTTGCGGTTGCGGCTGCGGGCAAATAATTATGAAGTCTCGACCGCGTCAGATGGGTATGCGGCCATTGCCTCGGCGCAGAAAGAAAAACCGAACCTGATTATCTTGGATCTGGGGCTGCCAGTCGGCGACGGGTTCGTAGTACTCGATCGCTTGCAGAACAGCGATGCCCTCTCTGGGATTCCGGTGATCGTGCTGAGCGCGCGTGATCCGCTGTTGAACGAAGAACGGGCGCTGAAGGCAGGCGCAGCCGCTTTTTTTCAGAAGCCGGCGGATAACAACGAACTGCTTAACGTGATTCGCGTCAGCCTGGGACCGGGGAAGCCGCAGCACGCGCCGTGGCCATCGTAGGTCCTCGCTAACAAGCTGGGCTGGCTACGTCGCGTCGTGAGGCCAAAAACCAG
>JASIKQ010000673.1 GCA_030049565.1 Candidatus Sulfotelmatobacter sp. | reverse complement strand
GCCCGGAATCATCGGATCAATTCTGGGCACGATCTCCATGTTCGCGGGCGTCAATCCCGAAGGCTTCAACGTGAATACCCCAGTGGCTACCAATCCTACATATTTTATGGATCGCTCCGGCAATAAATTCATCTACACCATGGCATCCGGGCTGGACGTGCTGGTCATCTGGTCAATCGTGCTGATGGGCATTGGGTTCGCCTGCACCAGTAAGGTAAAGCGCTCGACTGCGATCGGAATTGTCGCCGGATGGTACATATTCTGGAAACTGATTACCGCAGCTCTGGCGGCGCGGTAGGAAAGGCGCGCAGAAGCGCATAAGACGCAACCTGGTTTCGGAGAAAGGCGAGCAACATTCAGAAAGCAAGGAGTCTTGCAATGAAACGCATGGTGGTTGGCTTGGTTTTGCTCTCGATGTTGTGTGTATGTGTTGGAGCGGCGCAGACTGCTGCGCCCACAAAAGATCCTGTGACCGCCTCACTGCGCATATTGCTGCCGCGCTCACGCAACAACATTCTCGGCGCCATTGGCGACATGCCCGCCGATAAATTCAACTTCAAGCCCACTGCGGATCAGATGACCTTCGCCCATCTGGTCGTCCACATCATTGGGTCGAACTACTCGCTGTGCGCCAAGGCTGCGGACGTTCCCGCGCCCAAGGCACAGGAAGTGAAAGAAACCGACTCCAAAGACCAGCTCCTGGCTGCGGCCACGGCTTCGTTCGATTTCTGCAATGAAGCGCTGGGAAAGATGGACGACTCGAAACTCGGCGATAGCATCGAGCTGTTCGGCGGACGCCAAGGACCGCGCGCCATGGCCGCGCTGAGCCTCGCCGGCGGGTGGGCCGACCATTACGCTGCCGCAGCCCAATACTTACGCTTGAATGGAATTCTGCCGCCGAGCGCGCAGCCGAAGAAGTAGAGCCGGCAGTGCCCTAGTGAACAACCCGTGGGCCCGTGGCGCCCGAGATCCCTGGCCCCGCCGATGAAAACGCGGGGCTTCGGGATGACGCCTATTCGGTGCTATTTGATTTGCACCAGTCCGTTCGATGCGCCTGCGCCGATCGCTGCGGGTGCGGAATGCTGGGGAGCGCGCCAGGAATCGAAGATCGAAACCTGGTGCACGCACGAAACTGTGCAGTGCGGTGCGCAGCCTTTTTCGGTGAGATATTCGCGGCGCAGATCGTCGCGGGTGTAGGTGGCGAGCGGAACTCCGGGATAGCCTCGCTGCTGCGAGCAATAATGCACCAGGCCGTCTTCGCAAATGTAGAGATAACGCGCGCCCGCGCGGCAGCGCCAACTGTTAGGCAATCCCTGAGCAATGTTGTCCTGAAACGCGTTGACGCGTGTAAAGCTGCGCTTTTCCATCGACTTCATCTCATGATAGATTCTGCGCTCGTCGTCGTTGAGCGGCTGCAACTGACCGCTGCCATCGTGGATGATGCCGATCGTGGAACTGAATCCGAGTTCGATGGCGCGCCTGCCGATGGTTAAAGCATCCTGGGGATGCATAATTCCGCTTCCCACGACGGAATTGATGTTGACGTGAAAATCGGCATGCTCGGCCAGCAATTGCAGTTTCTTGTCGAGCACCTTCAGGCTTTTCTTTGAAACTTCGTCCGGATTCACGTTATCGATGGAAATCTGGAGCCACTCCAGGCCGGCGCGGTTCAGCCGTTGAATGCGCTCGGCCACCAGAAGATAACCGTTGGTGATCAGTCCCGCGATCATGGCGTTCGCGCGAATGCGGCGGATGATGTCATCCAGTTCAGGATGCAGGAGAGGCTCGCCCCCAGAAATTGTGACCACCGAAGTGCCCAGCGCTCCGAGCTTGTCGATGCGGTGGAACATTTCTTCGGTGGGCACGGGCTTGGAGAAATCGTCGAACTCGTTGCAGTAGGTGCAACTTAGATTGCATCGGCGGACGGGGATGATGTGCGCCAGCAGGGGGTGGTCGGTAGAGGTGAAGGCGCGAGCTGCCATGGCGGCACCGCGCCAATTGCGATGCGCGAGCTTGGCGCGCCGGCGCAGGATTGTGAGAATCGACGGCATGAATCAGATATTTCTATTACAGCACGAATGCCCGCTCAATGCAGGCGATAGCAGCCAGGCTGCAAATTTCCCGCAGTGAATGACATTTATCCAGTGTGGTTAGCACAACGCTGGAGGCAGGTTTATGGCAACCGTTCATGCCCGGCATCTCTAATAATTTGTAACGCCGCCTCCTGAAATTTCTCCTGGATCAAAACGTAATCCGTGTCGTAGGTCGATATTGCGAAGACCGGCACGCCATTGCTTGATAGCGGCTCAATGAATGAAAGCAGCACTCCGGTTTGCGAGAAGGCGAACGGTCCCTCGAGTCTTAGGCAGGTCCAGCGCAGCCGGACGTCGACATCGTTCGGAATATTTTCTGCGGGACAGACAAGGGAAAGCTCGTCGCCGGTCCGCGTGACCGATGTAAACTCGCCAGTCGTAGCCCAGTGCGGAATGGATGCATCCGGAGCGAGACGCAGAATGGCAAACGAGCCCGCAAGCATGCGAAATTTCAGTTTCCTGTTTATCAACCCTGAATTCTGCCGCCCGGATTCATCTCGCCGCCGCGGCATCGAATAGATTCAAGAATTCGAGTTTTTTCTCCGGCGGCAAAAACGACGCCTCGAAGGAATTGCGCGCCAGTTCGCGCAGGTGCTCATCGGTGAATCCGAAGGTCTGCTGAGCGATCTGGTACTCACGGGCCAGCGTCGTGCCGAACATGGCAGGGTCGTCGCTGTTCAGCGTGATCATCACGCCGTGGTCGAAATAGTTTTTCGCCGGATGATCATTGAGGCTGGGACAAAGCCCCGTCCGCAGATTGCTGGTCAGGCAGATTTCCATGGGCACCTGCCGCTGCGCCAACTCCTCGACCAGATCGGGATCATGAAAGGCCGTCAACCCGTGCCCGATGCGCTCCGCGCGCAGGTTGAGCGCACCCCAAACCGACTCTGGCGGTCCGTTCTCGCCGGCATGTACCGTCAGCCGCAGGCCGTGATCGGCAGCCCAGCCATAGGCATCGCGAAAAAGCTCTGGAGGCCCTTTCTGCTCATCTCCGCCAATGCCAACGCCGGCAACTTCCCGATCGCTAAATCGCAGCGCGAGTTCGAAAACTCTTTGCGCTGCCTCCGGGCCCAACTGCCGCACGGCATCGAAGAGCCACAGCAGTGATACTCCGAAATCCCGGGCGCCGGCTGCGCGTCCACGATCTAAGGCTTCGAAAATGGCGGGAAAGTCCTGCTTGCGCCATAGACAGACCCCGACCGAAATGTAAACCTCCGCGTGCAAAATATTTTCTTCCTTGAGCCGCTGCATCAGCCGATACGTGATCAGTTCGTAATCTTCGGGCGTCCGCAAATGTTCGGTGATGTTCTTGAAGGAGAGAAGAAATCCGGAAAAATCCTCGTAGCGATAAAGCGCCTCAACCTCGGCCGGCGTGACTCGTTCGCCGCGCCGCTGCCTGAGTTCGAGCAGGGTTGCCGGCTCAATCGTACCTTCAAGATGAAGGTGCAGCTCGGCCTTTGGCAAGAGCCGTATGAAGCTGCTCGGCGACCGCTCAGACGGAAAGGACATATTTCAGATTGTAGATGTCAGGATGCAGATTTGCGAGAAGCTGGCGGGGTGGTAGTGGGCTAATCTGCGCAAAGAACGCTTGCTCAGGATGACATTGCAAAAAAGTTGCTCGCAGCTCGAAGCTCACAGTTGTTTTTTCGCGAACTCGCTGCGATGCCGGCTGTAGGAAAAATAAATGATCAGTCCGAGCACGAGCCACACGATAAATCGAATCCAGGTAATGACGGTCAATCCAGTCATCAGGCCGCCGCAGAGGATGATGGAAATCAGCGGGAACCACGGCACCAGCGGAACCTTGAAGACGCGCTTGCGACCAGGCTGCGTGCGGCGAAGAATGATGACACCGAGGGAGACCAGGGCAAAGGCAAACAGTGTGCCGATGTTGCAGAGATCGGCGGCGTCGCTGACGGCAAAGATTCCGCCGGGCACACCGACGGCAAAACCGGCGATCCAGGTGGAATAGTGCGGGGTTTGGAACCTGGAATGAACCTTGGAAAAAAGTGCCGGAAAAAGACGGTCGCGCGACATAGCGTACCAGATCCGCGCCTGCCCATATTGAAAAACCAGTAAGGACGAAATCATGCCGGTGAGCGCCCCGATTACGATGATCGACCGCGACCAGCGGCTTGCCCCCAGAACGTGCAGCGCGTAGGCAACGGGAGCGTCGGAGGCTTCGCCGGTGACGAAGGTGGTGTACTTCATCATGCCCAGCAGCACGACAGAAACGCCTATGTAGAGCACAGTACAGATAATCAGTGAAGCGATGATGCCGAAGGGCAGGTCGCGCTGTGGGTTGCGCGATTCTTCGGCGGCGGTGGAAACGGAATCGAAACCAATATAGGTGAAGAAGACGATCGCGCCACCGGTGACGATGCCGCTAAATCCGGAGGGAGCGAACGGCTTCCAGTTGGCGGGATTAACTAAAGCTCCGCCGACGACGAGAAAAACCAAAATTGCGCCGATCTTGATTGCCACCATGACGTTGTTGGCTTCGGCGGATTCGCGAATGCCGCGCACCAGCAGCACAGTGAGAATAAAAATGATCAGAAAAGCCGGGATGTTGAAGTAAGATCCCGTCCAGTGACCAGCCTCCCAGACGGGCGCCGACCATTTATCCGGGAGATTTATACCGAAAGAAGCGAGCTGCGACTTGGTATAGGCGCTGAAGCCAATGGCCACGGCCACATTGCTGACGACGTATTCGAGGATCAGGTCCCAGCCGATAATCCAGGCAAAGATTTCGCCCAACGTCGCGTAGGAATAGGTGTAGGCACTGCCGGCGATAGGAATCATTGAGGCCAGCTCGGCGTAGCATAAGCCGGCGAAGCTGCAGGCTATGGCGACAAGAAAGAACGAGATGGCGATGGACGGCCCAGCGGGCGGGCGTCCGTGCATGAGCACCTGAGCTGTCCCGCCGCCGCGCAGGTAGTTCACGATGATGTCGAGCACCTGCGCGTGCAGAATCGACGGCGCCTGAAAATATTCGCCCGCCGCAGCCGTGCCGGTGAGAATGAAAATTCCCGAGCCGATCACGGCGCCGATGCCGAGCGCGGTCAGGGACCACGGCCCAAGCGCCTTCTGAAGCCGCTGCCCGGGAGCTTCTGACTCCGCAATCAGTTTGTCGATGGATTTGCAGCAAAAAAGCTGATTCTCGGACGTGCGCACCGTCGCCGTGGGCTCCGTGGATGATTGTGGCAAGAGCTGGTTGTCTCCTGAAAAAATCAGCAAGCCGCAATTGGCAGTTGGCATTTGGCCGTTGGTTGCTCGCAGCCTGCCCAAGCGGCCAAATGCTGAGTTGGCGCCAAATGCTGCGTTACCGCTTCGACTGGCCGCGCGCCATCTTCTTCACCTTGCGCTTCTTCGATCCGCGGGCGTAGTCGCGGGGCGGCAGCGGCTTTTCCGCCTTGCGCTGCTTGCGCGCCGCCCGTTTCGTTTTTTTACGATCTTCCCTGCTCAATGTCGATGTATTGGCCATGATTGCTTTCTTGGTCTCTTAATGTGGTAATTCAGCAATTGGGAAACTGAAAATTTT
>JASIKQ010000672.1 GCA_030049565.1 Candidatus Sulfotelmatobacter sp. | reverse complement strand
CCGGCGGCTGTTCCACTCCCTTCATCGCAGAAATTTCCGGCAGCACTTCCTTCAGCAGACCACAGCGATCGAGGAGCAGAAACGCGCGCCGGGCATTGCCTTCAATCAGCATCCTGGTTAGTTCATCGCGAACCCTTTCGCGAGAGACCATCTCGATTTCATGCGCGTGGCGCTGAATCGCCGCCCACGTCTGTTCTTCGATCTGGTAATCGAAGCGAGCTGCAAAGCGCACCGCGCGCAACATGCGCAATTTATCTTCCGCAAAGCGGACCTCCGGGTTACCGATGGCGCGAATAATTCCGGCATTGAGATCATCGCGGCCGCCCACGAAATCCAGGATTTCGTCCCTGGCCGGGTCGAGCATCATGCCGTTAATGGTGAAATCACGGCGCACCGCATCTTCGCGCGGATCGCGGCTGAATCGCACGGCATCGGGATGGCGCCCGTCGGTATAGCCAAGATCGCTGCGGAAAGTCGCAACTTCGATTGTGCGAGACTCCGACACCGCACTCGGAACTACCGGAACCTCTTCCGGTGCCGGAACCAATACGACCCCAAACTGCGCCCCCACGGCATACGCCTCGGGAAAAATCTCCATGACCTCTGAGGGAGTCGCGCTGGTCGCCACGTCATAATCCGCGGGCTCGCGCTTCAGCAACAGATCGCGCACGCATCCCCCCGCCAGGTAGGCTGGAAAACCGTGCTGGCGCAACCTCTGAGTAATCGAGTTGGCAAACTGCCGGAGCATCTATGAGTACCTTACAATCTTTCATGAGGTTGGGGTACGCTCAAGTTTGGCTCGCTCTGCGGCCCGAGACCTCTCACGCCAGATATCAGTCAGAGATCTCAGCATCCATCAAGCTTCGTGCACTTAGGCTGAAGTTCCTCCATTTCGCGCCGATATATAACAAAGGCGCCGACAACGGGCCGTCCGAGGCAGAGTCATTTTTTTCGCTGCCGAAACCGGCCGTTGCCGGCGACAAGGCTCGATCCAAACACAAGAGAATGAGTGCGGCTTCATGAATAGCTTACGTGCTCTCATCGTGGACGATTCCTCAGTCATGCGAAAGATAGTGGAGCGATCGCTGCGCCAGGCCGGCATCGAGCTCAATCAGGTTCTGGAGGCGGGCAACGGAGCCGAGGCGCTGGCTGTATTGCAGGGCAGCCAGGTCGATCTTATTCTCTGTGACATCAACATGCCCGTCATGGATGGCCTGGAATTTGTCAAGCAATTACAGGCATTGGAAACCGCCAAAGGCGTACCAGTCATTATGATTACGACGGAAGGCAGCGAGGCCCATGTGGTGCAGGCTTTGTCTTGCGGGGCGCGCGGCTACATCCGCAAGCCATTTACCGCCGAACAAGTAAAAACGCAGGTGATTCCAGCCCTGGCAGGGAAAGCATGAGCCCTTTAAATGATTTGCTCGCCACCCCCGCCAGCCGGGAGCAATCCGCTTCTTTGCTGGAGCTGGCCACACGCGAAGTCTTCCAGCTCATGCTGGGAACGGAGCTCAGCTCGGCGCCGCCGGATGCAAATCCGCACCAAGAGGTCACCTCCATGGTGGGCATGGCGGGACAATTGTGCGGCGTGCTCAGCGTGCGCTGCGAAGAAAAAGCTGCGCTGGTGATGACCTCAAAAATGCTCGGCGTGGAACCGGGTGAAGTGGGCGCCGAAATGTCCGATGCCCTGGGCGAAATCTGCAACATGGTCGCGGGCAACTTTAAAAACAAAATCACCGGCCTGGGCGATGGCTGCATGTTGTCCCCGCCCACGGTCATCACCGGGAGCGACTACATCACCTACTCGATCGCGGACAAGCCTGCGCTGGAAGTCAGAATGCTGTTTGAGGCCATGCCGGTTGTGATTTCCCTCGAGATTCACAGTTAGGGCAAGCTCGTTGTACCTTCGCCGCGCTGCGCCCCGTGGAACTTGGATTCGAAAGGTTTCTCAAGCCCGAAGCGCGCCAAGCGCTTCCTCAGAATGCTGAAGCGAACAAACCTATCAGATCACAGTTCTCGTAGCGCCAAAGATCATTCCCACTACCTCCGAGATTTCCTCGACCGCCTCGTCAAGCTCGAAGGTAAACCGCACTAAGTCCACCTGATCGAGAGCGCGATAGTCCTTGGCTAGAATTGCCCATGCGGGATCGTGGGTCATATCCACTCTTTGGCGCTCGTAATATCCGTAGCCAAGATTACGCATGCGGCAGAGCAGGTCGCTAAGATGTACCAAAGCCACCAGCGGCTGCGCGGCGTCGCTGCACTCCGGCCGATGATGATGGGCAATCGCCTGAATCATGTCCTCGGCAAGGTGCCAGTTTTGCGCCAGGGCAAGGCCAGTATCGCAGTGGCAGAACCCCATAGTGGCAAGCTCCGCTTCTTCCAGAGTGATCAGTTCGCGGAAAGCGTGCGCCATCGCGGCGGCAAATTCTCTGGGAAAAACCATGCAGTTCACCAAGATGCCGATATCGTGCAGCAACCCCGCCATGTATGCTTTTTCGCCATCGGCGATTGCCAGCTTGTCGCTGAGTTTGCGGCATACCATGGCGCAACCCAGCGAATGTTTCCAAAACACCGTGGGATCGATAGTCCAATCTTTGATCGGAAAACCGCGGCCCATTGAGCAGGTGAGAAGAATGGTTTGCACCCGCCGCAGGCCAAGGCTGATCACCGCCGATTTAATCGATTCCGGCGCTTTCGCCAGCCCGAACAGCGGCGAACTGGCCATGCGCAGGCATTGCGCCGCAATAGTGTTGTCGTAAGACACTAGTTTCACGACGTCATCCACTTTCACCTGTTCGAGAGGCAGGTTCAGCAGTTTCAGCAGGGGCAAAAAGATGGTGGGGATGGTCGGCAACGTTTCGATCTCACTCACCCGCCCGCGAATCTGCGCCGATACCGATGGAGCCAGCAATGGGGTCATGGCTTACCAACTTTCGGGGGCGCCTTCCAATACGAGATCGCCCCAGGGAAATGCACGAGGCGGAATTTATCGTTCAAGTTCAATAGCGACTCCGACGTGCCCAGAAAGAAATAGCCACCGTAATTGAGATTGGTAAAAAAATGGTCGATCACCTTGCACTTCGACACTCCGTCAAAATAAATCAGGACGTTGCAGCAAAAAATCAGGTCCATGCTTTTCATGAAGAGCATGCGGGAATCGTCCTGCAGATTGAGGCGGCTGATGCTCACAATCTTCTTGACCTCTGGGCGCACTTGCAGCTTGTTCTGCTCAGCCGCGCTAAAATACTTCCGTTTATAGTATTCAGGAGTGCAGCGCAAAGCGTAGTCGCCATAGATACCCGCATTGGCGGCTTCCACGGAGCGGTCATTCAGGTCGGTCGCCAGAATCTCCACAGTCCATCCCTTCAGAGTGGTCGAGCTTTCTTCGAGCATATTCATGGCCAGGGTGTAGGCTTCTTCGCCGGTGGAGCACCCCGCGCTCCAGATGC
>JASIKQ010000671.1 GCA_030049565.1 Candidatus Sulfotelmatobacter sp. | reverse complement strand
ACTATCCTGATTCCCTTTTTGTGGCTTTTCGAGTTCTTGACCGTCTGCAAACTCTTCTACGGGGCTTTGAACAGCCATTTGAATAGAGGCCTCAAGTCATTATAAAGAGTCGGTAAGCATGTAAGTATGAGGTTTGCCCCCGAAACTGGCAATACTCTTTTTGCGGAGCATCAAGCCTCGGGAAGTTCGTCGCGCTTTGCTTTCTCCCGCACAATCAGGCCTGTCTTGCGGCGTTGCTTGCAGCCTTCTTTTCGAAGTAGAGCATGGCGCCACGAAATCCGCCATGATGTGTGAATTCTGTGTGAAGATTTAAGCAATGCGAATCAATGAGGATGTTGAATATACGATTCATGGAATAGCTATTCATCTGCATCAGCGGCCACGAAAATGGCTTCCCTTGGATCCTGTTGAACAACCCATGCATCAGCCGAGAACGCACACGCACGGCTAACGCAGCGCGCCGAAGGGGCGAGCGTCTATCGGAGAAAGTCAGGTGGATGGCGCCTACGCCGCCTTCCGCGATTAGGCCGATGAGTTTTCGAAGTAAACGTTCTCCATGAAGAACACTGATATGTTGAAAGACGATGAAAGAATGAACAAGGTCAAAGCTGGATGGAGGCAACGAGTCCAATTCGTGGACAGCTAGCAGACGTACAGAGTTGATGCCGTTCCTTTCGCAGGTTTCCTTTGCCTGCGCCAGCATACCTGGGGAAATGTCCACACCAACGACTGCCTGAGCACGCCGGGCGAACGGACCTAGAAGCCTGCCTACGCCGCATCCGTAGTCGAGGACCCGTTCTGACTGAAAATGCGGTTGAATTTTCGATTGAATAACGGAGTAAACGTGCTCAACATGCAGCTCACCGCTGTCGAAAAACTCTTTGCGGGCAGCGTCAGTCAAATTGGCGTCTAGAAATTTTGGATGAGCAAGAACCCCGAAAAACGGGTTTTCAATTCCCCATCTATGCCAGTCCCGCTCGGGCCCCTTTAAAGATTCCATGGTTCGCCAAGCTCTATGAATTCCGATCCTATCATCCTTGATTGAACTTTTCTTCCGAGGCAGAACACGAGCCACGGGTCCGGAAGGACCGATGGTGGTTAGACTCTTCAGGGAGCGACACGAGATCACAGAGGATCCGAGCTGCTTCGTTAATCAGCGGACTGAATCGAAATCCGTTGTGGGTGGAAGAATCTCTGTATCGTAAGGCAAAAATAAGAGAACAAGCAAACACCCGCCAGCACATAAAGTCCCGAAAAACCTGACGTGATAGCCAACGCTCCTGAAACGGTGAGCAGCATGGTAGAGGCAAAAGCTTTCATCATGGAGGGCCGTGGCCCGGCCAGCGCGCGTTTCACATCGATGTCGACCCGGCGCGCAACTACCCCCAGCATCAGGCCTATCGAAACCACTCCAAGCAGGCCGAAGTTAAAGAAGCCCTCCCCGAAAACGCCGGGCCTTAATCCCGGATGCGCCTGCGGATCGAAACCGACCGTCGAGCCAGTCAGGACTCCCAAAGCCCAGGTGTCGCGAAACTCCGACACGGCCCGCGGAAGGAACGACAGCAAAGCTGCGAGATAGCTCCGGCCCGCCCAAAATACGTGATTCCAATTCGAAAACACCCACGCGAAATCCCGCAGATCGGAAAAAGTGTTTCCGTATAATATTAAGAAAACGAATGTGGCGAAGAACTCGCCAGGCGAGTATAGGCCGGCGCGTAAGCTTCCCAGGTAGAATCCACCTGCAACAATAAAAACGATCACGGTGACAAGCCGAAAAAGGCTGATCCTCCCCCGCAGCCTCACGAAATAACAAATCAGCACGTTCAAATAAATGCTTACGAGGTTGCTTCGCGCTCCAAAAAAGAGCAGGCCAAAGGTAAGAAGCAATGTGCAGTACAGCAGCCCGCGCTCCTTCTTTTCGGAATAGCGTGCAAGACAATGCGAGGCGATAATGACCGAATAGTTTGAGATCAGCAGGGCAACAGGCCGCCAGCCAGGATTCGCAAACGTGAAGCTGCGCAGATCAAAGCCAAAGCCGGCCTGTGAAAAATACAGGGCGAGAATCAGCAACTGTAACACCAGACAAAACGCCGTCTGAAACACGAGAACGCTCTTCGACGACATCAACATGAGCGAACAGCGCGGCACGGCCTCGAGGACCCGAACCGCCGTTTTGCGTAAACCCATGCCAATCCGAACTCGCCACAATGCCCCTCCGGCCAGGATTGCAAAATAGCCGCACAGGGTAATGAGGAAAACTACGGGTATCAACCTCATGACTTCATACGTATCTCTGCCGAGAACGATTTCGTTCAATTCGTTCCTGGCGAATGGCAGCAAAATCATGTTAGGGAGGATGCAAGCGAAGAAAAGCTGCACGTGCCAGAAATCGATACGATATCCCTTGCGATAGCATTGGCGATAGTACGAAAAGAAGAACGAACCGATAGCCAACAGGTCGAGAGCGTAGAGTACACTCCAAGGCACGGATTCCAGCGCGCTCAACATCATCGTATCCGGGGGGACATTGCAGACATCTGAGTGTAGTCTACTACGCCGCACCCAAACGCTCTTGCCACGGAGTTCGACAAAAGAAAGAGCTCACGAAAAGGAATCGCTTAGAATACTGGAATCGCGTTCTGCGATTCCGCGCGGAACAAATTTTGGGCAGCGGAGCGCCGCTTCGCCGCACGGCGCGGTTCTGCAAAGGGACTCTGGCGCCCGTTTCAGCGGAAGTCGGGCGCATGTTGACGGCGGCTAATGAACCGTGAGCCAAGCCAAGCAGTTGTGCCAATCGAGATACTATTGGCCACATTCAACGGGGAGCGCTTTCTGCGGGAGCAGATCGATTCTCTGTTGCGCCAGGACTATGGGAACGTGCGCGTGCTGGCGCGCGACGATGGTTCAAGCGACGGCACTCTTGCCATTTTGCGCGAGTATGCTGAGCGTGTTCCCGATCGATTTCGGCTCTTAGCCAGTGAAGTCGCGACCGGTCACCCGAAATGGAACGCTGTGCACCTCCTCCAGGCGTCGACGACCGACTATGTCTGCCTATCGGATCAAGACGATGTTTGGTTACCCTCAAAGGTCAGGCTGCAGAAGAATGCAATGGATGAGCTTGAGGCGCAGTACGGGTCGTCCATCCCTCTGCTGGTGTTTACTGACTTACGGGTTGTAGATGAAAAGCTGAAGGAACTCCATCCCTCGTTTTGGCGTCGAGATCGCATCCGACCGGAGTCCATCCATCGTCTACGACTCGCTCTCGGGCACAATGTTTTGACCGGTTGCACGGCCATGCTGAACCGCAGGTTGGTGGAGCTCTCCTTGCGCATGCCGGAAGAGGCGGCGATGCACGATCGCTGGATCGCACTGCTGGCGTCTGCCATGGGAAAGAGCCGGGCCTTACCTCAACAGACGGTATTCTACCGTCAGCATGGCCGCAACGTGGAGGGAGTGCGCAGGGCGGACGACTCACCTGCAGGAGTTGTGAGACGGTCACGGATACCGGAAAACCGGCTAAGGGAGTGGCGAGTGAGCCGGGAACAGGCTGCGGCGTTGCTACGACTCCATCACGATGAGTTGGCACCAGAACAGCGGGAGCTACTTCGGGCGTACCTGCGCTGTGGACAAAGCAGGAGCCGGCTTGTTCGGTTGTCTACGACGATCCGGTATGGTTTCTTCAGGAATGGATTGCTCCCAAATCTTTCAAGAATGTGGGACCTGTGGAACGTGGAGATGCCAGAGAAGTAGAAAGGCGACTTTGAAATATACAATAATCCCCTAGGCAAAATGCAACTTGACCCAATCTCTCGCCTTTAGGGAGCGGCGCATACAGCGGCATCGTGCAAGACTTTCAGTTTTGAAATACCATGAAATGGTGAAATAAAGAATGATTCGGGCCGCCTGTACGATTGTCTCTTTGAATTATCTTCCCTACGCCAGAACGCTCTGCGATTCCTTCTTACGTTTTCATCCCGATTACAGGTTCTATGTTTTGCTTGTGGATCGCCTGCCCGATGGCTTCGACGTGTCGCATGAAAAATTTGAGCTGACACTTGTTGAAGATTTGTGTATCCCCAACTTTGAATCGATCGCGTTTAAGTACGGAATTCTTGAGTTAAACACCAATGTCAAGCCCACATTCCTCAAGAGGATTCTTAACCAAGGAGTGAATCAGATTATCTATTTTGATCCGGACATACTGATCTGCTCGGCTCTCGATCCTGTGTATGAAGCATTGGCGACGTATTCAATCGTCCTGACGCCACATTGCACGTCGCCCAACGAGGACGGCCTATATAGCG
>JASIKQ010000670.1 GCA_030049565.1 Candidatus Sulfotelmatobacter sp. | reverse complement strand
TACTCCGACAAGATCGCGCTGGCTATGTATCGTGCGCAGCCGGTCACGCGCGAGCAGCTTCCGCGCGCCTACGAGATCGTCGAGCGCCTCACGCAGAAAATCGGCATCCCCATGCCGAAGATCTATGTCATTCCGACCGAGTCGCCCAACGCCTTCGCCACCGGACGCAATCCCAGCCACGCTTCCGTCGCCGTCACGCACGGTATTCTCAGCCTGCTCAACGACGAAGAGATGGAAGGTGTGCTCGCCCACGAGCTCGGCCACGTTCGCAACCGCGACATTCTGATCAGTTCGGTCGCAGCCACCGTCGCAGGCGCCATCACTATGCTCGCCAGCATGGGACGGTGGGCCATGATCTTCGGCGGCTTCGGCGGAGACCGCGAAGAACGCCGCGGCGGAGGCCTGGGCGCACTGCTCATGCTGATCGTCGCCCCCATCGCTGCCAGCCTGATTCAGCTGGCCGTCTCCCGCGCCCGCGAATACCAGGCGGACGCCACCGGCGCACACTTCACCGGCAACCCCTACGCCCTGGCCAGCGCTTTGCAAAAGCTCGACGCCTACTCACGCCGCCTGCCCATGCAGGCCACGCCCTCGACGGCGCATTTGTTCATCATCCAGCCGCTGCTGGGAATTAGTTTTGGAAATTTATTTTCGACTCACCCTCCGATCGCCAAGCGCATCGAGCGCCTCACGGGAAGGCCGCCGGAATTTATGCAGTGAAGCTGTCAGCTATCAGCCGTCAGCTTTCAGCTTTGTCGTGCTGCAAGATGAGTGCGTGCTTGCGTTCTGACTGTAGCAACGCAAGTCGCAACCTCAGAGACCGAAAATCATAACCTCGGTTCTGCTTCCGCACTTCCTCATTGTTGTCATTCCGAGCGAAGCGAGGAATCTAGGTTTTGGCTGAAAGTTGACAGCTGAAAGTTGACAGCCGACAGCTGGTTTTGTGACATTCGTAACCGCCTTTGCCTACGCACCGCAGAGTAAAATCGACTGGATGTCCCCTGAGACCGCAACCGCCATATCCCACAAGGCCTCTGAACTGGAAAAAGCGCTGCGCCGCGTGATTCGCGGCAAAGACGAAGTCGTGCGTCTCGCGTTGGTCAGCATTTTCGCCCGCGGACATCTGCTGATCGAAGGCGTTCCCGGAGTCGGCAAAACCACCCTGGGACAGGCTCTCGCCCGCGCCATCGATTGCTCCTTCCAGCGCGTGCAGTTCACCAGCGACATGCTGCCTTCCGACGTGCTCGGTATCTCCATCTATTCCTCTCTCGAACAGGAGTTCGAATTCAAGCGCGGCCCGGTCTTTACCAACGTTCTGCTGGCCGACGAGATCAACCGCACCACGCCGAAAACGCAATCCGCCCTGCTCGAAGCCATGAACGAAGGCCAGGTCACGGTCGACGCGCGCTCTTACACACTGCCACAGCCATTTCTTGTGATTGCCACGCAGAATCCGGTCGAGCATCACGGCACGTATCCGTTGCCCGAGTCGCAACTCGATCGTTTCCTGCTGCGTGTGCGCATGGGATATCCCGACGCCCAGGCCGAACGCGAGATTCTCCGCTCACAAGCTGGAGCGGAATCCCTGCCCGATATGCGTCCAGTTCTAAACGGCAGCGACGTGCTCGAGATGCAGGAAGCCGTCAAGCACATCCGCGTGGATGAAGCGCTCGTCACCTACGCGCTCGAAATCGTCAAGCGCACCCGCGAGTCGGAATACCTTACTCTGGGAGTTTCCCCTCGCGGTGCGCAGGCGCTCTACCGTGCAGCCCAAGCGATGGCGTTTCTCGACGGCCGCACCTTCTGCACTCCCGAAGATTTCAAGCCCCTCGCCGTTCCCGTCTTCGCCCATCGCGTCGTGGTGAAAGGAGGCTACGCCTCGACGGCTAAGAACTCCGAGCAGGCTGATCAGGTACTGAAAGAAATTGTGGAGAGCGTGGCCGTGCCGGTGTAGTCGATTCGTTCACCGCCGCGGATCTACGCGGATGAACGCAGATGAAGTTCCTAAATTGCCCTATCTACGAAAATCCGCGTGAATCCGCGGCAAAGAAGTTCGAAATCGCCGATTACACCCGGCTATAATTCCCGTCATGTCCTTCCTGCGTTTTCTAATGCTGCTCTCGTTGATCTTCTGGATTGGTGGCCTGATCTTCTTCGCCTTCGTGCTCGCCCCAACCGCGTTCTCCGTTCTCCCAACAACGCACCTCGCCGGCAACGTCGTTGGACGATCGCTGAGCAAGTTGCACTGGATCGGCATCATCTCCGGCATCGTGTATCTGATCACCTCCATGCTTCACAGCTACTTCACCAACGGCACCGCGCACGTCTTCGCCTTCCGCCACGTGCTTCTCTGCCTCATGCTAGCCCTCACCCTGATCTCGCAATTCGGCATCATGCCGAGGATGGACGTCCTGCGCGCATCGCTCGGCGAACTCAGCGCAGCCCCCATCGACAATCCGCAACGCGTGCAATTCGACGCTCTGCATGTCTGGTCGACGCGCGTGGAAGGAACGGTGCTGCTGCTGGGATTAGTGGTTGTGTATCTGACCGCTCGGAGCTTTTAGCTCTTAGCCTTTAGCTCTTGGTTTAAATCCTTTCATCGCCAGGTCGTGTCTTAAAAGCTGTGTTGCCGCTGATCTGAACGGCTATTTACTTACTATCTATGACATGACCCCTCGCCACGCACACTTGGGCAATTCAAACCGCATCATTTATTCTAGAAAGTTTGGCAAACGATCGTGAGAGGTACATACTATCCGGAGGAACATCTCCGCGGTCGACTGCGCAACGATCCAGCTAAAAGCCAAGAGCTAAAAGCTAAAAGCTTCTTATGAAAACCGGTATCATTGGCCTGCCGCAGGTAGGCAAGACCTCTTTATTTCAGATTCTGACCAAGGCACATCTTTCCGCCCAGGCCCACGCCAACCCACGTGAAGCCCACATCGGAGTGGCCAAAGTTCCCGACGATCGCCTCGACCGCCTCGCCGCTCTCTACAATCCGAAAAAACTCACGCATACTTCCGTCGAGTATGTCGACGTCGGCGCCATCGGACAGGAGGCGCTGAAAGACAATGCCTACGTCGCTCATCTTCGCAATGTCGACGCGCTTGCCCATGTTGTACGCGCATTCGACGACCCCGCTGTGCCGTTGCTCAACGAAATTGATCCTTTACGCGACATTAAGAACGTGGAATTCGACCTGATGATCAGCGATCTTGGCCAGATCGAAAAACGCCTGGAGCGGCTGGAAAAAGATCTCAAGAAGATGAAAACTCCTGAACTCGAAAAAGAATTCGAGCTGTTGAAACGGGCAAAGATTCAACTCGAATCCGAAAAGCCGCTGCGCGAAATGGAGATGACGCCCGAAGATAAGAAGCGCATCCGCGGATTCATGTTCCTTAGCGAAAAGCCGATTCTTTACGCGCTCAACATCGGCGAATCGCCACAACTCGGCAAAGATCTCGAAGAAGCGGTCGGCAAGTACCGGCTGGCCGAAATCGCCTCCCGCCCGAACGCGGCCGCCACGGCGATCTGCGGAAAAGTCGAGGCCGAACTCGCCGAAATGTCCGACGCCGATGCGGCAGAATTCCTGTCAAGTTATGGCCTGAAAGAAGGTGGCCTGACCCGACTGATTCGCACAACCTACAAACTGCTGGGCGTGATTTCATTCTTCACCGCCGGTGAAGACGAATGCCGCGCCTGGCAAGTCCCCGCCAACTCGCGCGCGCAGACAGCCGCGGGCGCAATTCACTCCGATTTGGAAAAGCATTTCATTCGCGCAGAAACTATTCGCTGGGACCAATTGCTCGAGGCCGGCTCCGAAGCCAACGCCCGCGCTAAAGGTACGCTGCGCCTCGAAGGCAAAGACTACATTGTGCAGGATGGCGACGTGATGCACATTCGGCATAGCGGGTAGCGCCGGTCCTTCATCGCGATCTTCTACGGTTGGCCTCGGGCGATGCTTGATGAAACCCGGTGATTGCGGTAGTTACAACGGTTTACGTTACTGACGAAGCTCTTGCAGGCTGGAACACAGTTGGTTAACTCAACTAATAGGGTATAGGGTCCTTCCCCTACATTGCCTGCGGCTTCGCATTTCGGTTCCCGTGCGCGAAGATTTACGCATCCAAGATTGGTTTTGTAGGCTAAACTCGCAGTTCTGGCGGGTTACGGGGAGTATTGCGTTTGCGGTAACGTAAGCTCGCCGAACGGCAAGAAAGTCCCTTCATCGATGATCGGCCCGCAACCAATCTCCTGGCTTGCGGTAAAGTGCGGTCAAGTAAGATTTGGGACCATTAAGGGG
>JASIKQ010000669.1 GCA_030049565.1 Candidatus Sulfotelmatobacter sp. | reverse complement strand
CATCAATCACCTCGTCGATTTGATCTGCAACATCGCTGGCAAGAAGCTGACCAAGCGCTACGATCTCACCAAGCCGCAGGGAGTTCGCGGACGCAACAGCGACAACACTCTTCTACGCAAGGTGCTGGGCTGGGAACCGGGAACCCCTCTCGAAAATGGCCTCGCCATCACCTACCAGTGGATCGAAAGCGAACTGAAGAAGAAAGAAAACAAGAAAGAAACCGCCGAGCTGTCAGAGGTTGCAGGAGACTAACTTGGCCACAACCGCTGCCTGGTCCAACTTCGCCACCGACGAGTGCGTTAGCATTCTGGGGATCAAGATCCATGCCACCAGCATGGACCGCGCCCTGCGGCGCATCGAATCGGCTCTGCATAATGGCGAAAAGGGCTACGTCTGCGTCACTGGCGTGCAGGGCATCATGGAAGCACAGGTCGATCCCAACCTGAAGCGCATCATCAACCGTTCGGTTCTGACCACCCCTGATGGACGCCCCACCGTCTGGGTTGGCTGGCTGCGTGGCTTCTTCAAGATGCGCCAGGTGACTGGGCCCGACATGATGCTCAAAATTTGCGCCCTGTCCGAAGAGAAACGGTACACCCATTTTTTCTACGGAGGCGCCGAAGGCATCGCCGCACGACTGAAAGAATCGCTCACCGCGCGTTTTCCGAACCTGAAAGTGGTCGGCGCCTACACTCCGCCGTTCCGCCCACTGGACGCGGAAGAAGAGGCCGGCCTCATCCACATGGTCGCCGAAAGCAAGCCGGATTTTTTTTGGGTCGGCCTGGGTACCCCCAAACAAGAGCGCTTCATGGACCAGTACATCTCGAAGCTCGATACCAAGCTGATGGTCGGCGTGGGCGCAGCCTTCGACATTCACGCCGGCCGCATCGAAGACGCTCCGTATTGGATGAAGTTCAGCGGCGTGCAATGGATGCACCGCATCTACCAGGATCCCGGTCGCTTGTGGAAGCGCTATATGGTGAACAACCCAAAGTTCATTTACCGGATCGTGCTTGATCTGCTGGGAATCGCGAAACACGAGAATGCATAGGGCATGCTCGCGCGGGAATTGACATTCCGGGCACATGAGAGTCCTTATAATCCATGGCGCTTACCAGCAGTTCGGCGGAGAAGACTCCGTTGTCGGCGCCGAGCGGGAACTGCTCGAGCGCCATGGCGATGAGGTTCTGGTTTACTCGCGCCACAATAACGAGATCAAGAACTTCAGCACGGTGGAGAAAGCGGCCTTTTTCCCTCAAACAATTTACTCAAGCAGAACCAGTGCCGAAATCGTGGACGTAGTCCGAGGTTTCAAACCGGACGTAGCTTTCGTACACAACATATATCCGCTGATCTCGCCTTCGGTCTATCACAAGCTCTATTCACTTCGTGTTCCGGCGGTACAGGTGTTGCACAATTTTCGTCCTTTCTGTCCCAACGGGTTCTTTTACACCCAAGGGGGGATTTGTGAAGCCTGCAAGCGGGGCAACTATCTGAACGCCGTTCGCAAACGCTGCTACAGAGACAGCTACCTGCTCAGCGCACTCTATGGCGCATCCCTCGGTGCGAATCGACTGGCCGGCATGGTCAACAAAATCACGGGTTTCATCTGCCTGACAGAATTCTTCAAAATCAAAATGCACGAATTCGGCGTCCCTGATTCCAAATTGTTCGTCAGGCCCAATTTCGTTTATGCGCCGCCGCTCACGCCGAGCCCGGGCGCCGGCAACTACGCGCTCTATCTCGGGCGCTTGTCTTCCGAAAAAGGCTGCATGACGCTGATCCGTGCCTTCGAGCAACTCCCGCATATTCCTTTAAAGATCATTGGAACGGGGCCGCAGGAGCCTGAATTGCGCGATTACGTTCGTCACAAGGGAATCGGCAACATCGAATTTCTCGGCTTCAAGGGGGGCGATGGCAAATGGCAACTGCTGCGCAACGCGCTTTGCCTGGTTTTGCCCTCGGAGTGGTACGAGAATTTTCCCGTCACCGTCCTCGAAGCCTTCATGGCCTCCAAGCCGGTCGTAGCCTCGCGCATGGGTGGCTTGCCCTACATCGTGGAAGATGGACGCTCGGGCCTTTTGTTTGAAGCCGGCAACGTGAACGAACTGGCGCAGAAAATTCAGATTCTAGCTGAGGATCCGGCGGCGGCTACCCGCATGGGCGCCTACGGACGCCAGTTGAGCGAAACCAAATATGGCCCCGAGCAGGGCTACAAAAATCTTATGAACATTTTTTCCCAAGTGCAGGCTACAGCACGAGTACAGCCTTCGACATGAAAATGGACATGAAAATTGAGAGCCAGGCGGCGGGCAGCTTTGCGCATGGGACTAAGACCATGGCTCCTGGTCCGCTCTTTGTCGTCGGCATGTGGCGCTCCGGCACGTCTTTGTTGTACGCGCTGCTCAACCAGCACCCGCGAATCGGATTGATGTACGAATCGGATTTTTTCCTGCTCACGACGCTGTTTTCACTGCCCCATAAAAACGGCTCCTGGATATCCAGGCTCGATTCCTGGAACGGCGCTCTCACTCGCCACAAAATCGATATCGCCGCACTTCCCGCAGATGTTTCCGACATGCCCTGCGCCTTCCGCGCAGTCGCCCAGCAATATGCGGTAAAGAAAGGCGCGACCATCTGGGGATGCAAGTCTCCCAACTATTACGACCGCATGAACCGCCTTGCCGGTTATTTTCCCGCAGCGCAGTTCATCGTGATCTGGCGCGATCCGGCTGACGTCTGCCGCAGCATCGTACGCGCCGCGGACAAATCTCCGTGGTTCGCGCGCCCGGGCATGGATTTGCGCGCTCTGCTCGGTTGTCACCGCATGAAGCAGGAAGCCGATCGAGTCATGCGGCGCGGCGCAGCCATTCACCACTTGCAATACGACGATCTTGTGCGCAATCCCGAATCGTCGCTCAGAGCCATTTGCGCCTTCATCGGCATCGAGTACGACCCCAACATGACGTCGCCTGAGGGCGCCGACCGATCCGCTATTTACAGCGGAGATCATCACTCTGGCGTAAACAGCGCCACCATCATGGCCGCCCGCGAGCGGCCGGAAGTTCTGTCGCCCGCGCTTAAGAAGAAGGTGGAGCGCTACCTCGCTTTCTGGCGGAAACAATATGGCGGAACGTGGCCGCGGAATGCGGTCGTAAGCGAGGTGACTCAACCGGCCTCATGGATAGAGCGAACCATCGATCGCATTCGCTTTTCAATTCTGCGCGGTCGTGATGCCTTGATTCCGGCGCTGTATTCCTTCGTCCCGACCGCAGCCTGGCAGAAATATCGGCAGATGAAATCGCGCCACGAGCAAACTGCGGCGAAACCGCAGAACAGTGAAGCGGTGCAATAAAAATCCAGTGCACCCTTGGCGTGGAATTGCCCCGCTGCCACCGGCAACCTCAGCGCGTTCTCACGGTGAACTGCGG
>JASIKQ010000668.1 GCA_030049565.1 Candidatus Sulfotelmatobacter sp. | reverse complement strand
CTGCCAGCGGTAGAACACTGTTGGCCGCAGGCCCAGTTCTTCACACAGATCCGAGACTGGCACTTTGTCAACAAGATGCCGCCGCAAGATGGCTACCTTTTCTTCTGGGGTGAAATGCTTCCGTTCCTTCCTCATACGTTCGCTCCGTTATCTTAACGGACGAACGCTTTCTCCATTTCCAACTGAGGCGGGACAGTTCTCGGCCCAGTGTTGAAGCCAGTACTGCAAAACAAGGCGGATGCTTGGAGGGGGCATTGGGCCGAGTCTCCGTAAATCGGGGAAACGAGGTAGAGCAGCTATGGAGTATTCAGTCACAGTGTGGCGCACACCAGTGCGGGAGTGGGAGGAAGTTCTTTATCATCTGACATACCGCAGGGCATGGATCGAAGAACTGAACTGCTGGCGGGATTTCCTCGTGCGGCAACAGCGGGTTTCTGACAATGATTTATGAAGCTATCATTCGTGACAAGTTGTAAGAGGCTCTCGGCGCAATGTCTCGGGCAGATAAGAGCACGCCTGCAGTGCGGTTCATTAAAGGTATTGAATGCGCTCATTCGCTAGGATTCCACATCGTGATTTACGAGACGGACGCGGGGCATTTGGCAGTGAGCTTACGCAGAAATTCACACCAGTTTTCGAACGAGGGAAAAAGCATGCAGGGCGGCATAATTCAGGCTAGATTCGTCTGGGTGAGGGTTTTCTGTAGATGAACCTGCTTATTGGCACTGAGTTAGCCCGGTCAATCTACGATCCAGCGATTGCGCTCAAAATCTCGTGTTGGAGTCAGCAACCCACACACTTTTGGCCCGAGACCTCCCCGCACATCCCCTACATGATCGCAGTTGAAGTGCGGGGAGGCGCCGGTTCTTGATTTCCGAGTCAGGCAGCGCGTTCTGTGGCGATGCGCTCGGCAACGCGGGTCTCGACAGCGCGTCGAATCATTCGCTTGGTGCGCTCCAGGAAGGCGAGCTTGTCGGCGAGGCAGCTTTCCAGGATCACCGCGACGCCATGATGGCCCGAGATGTCAGCGGCTGCGATGAGAGCTACATACTCGCCGATCCGCATGTGCACGAGGTGAACAATTTTTGCCAAGACAAAGAGGCGCTTGGCGACAGGAGATTCGATTTCGGCCAGTTCTTTGCGGAAGTCTTCGATGAAGGTTTCACGGAGACGTCCGCTGAGTTTTACGGGTTTTTCGCCAATGAGTCTGAAGCACTCATCGAGTTTCACCCGGATGCCCTCGGAGACAAAAGCGCGACCATCCAAAGCTTCCTTGATCTCCGGATCCTGTGCCACTTGGCCTAGTTCCTCATAAATCTTGGTTGCTCTTTCGGCGCTGTGCCTTGCATCGCTCAGCAGCAGGACAAAGGTTTCTTTCGGTGTTCTAGCTGGCATGAAGTACTCCTCGGGGGATCAGGTATCCCGGCAAAAAACCTTAGTCTCCCATCGTCGTTTTCGGAACTGGTAGTTCTTGCAGGGGGTGAGATACATGCCCCGTGAGGTTTGCATTGCGGTTTTCAGTCGAAGAGCGTGGCTGTTGAAAAAGGAACCAACTGAGTAATTCTGGAGAGCTTTCGGATATTCCTCGAATGAGAAATCAACAACTTACGCGCTGTATTTTCTGCCTGAAACACCTCAAAAAGAGTTTTTTCCAACACCCACAGGCAATTACGCTTGTAACGCTGGGTTACGAGTGAAATCCGGATTGTTTCGGCAACTATGACTCACGACATCAAAAAGGCCGTCCCCGACTGAACCAAAGACGGCCCCGTCAAGTGAAAGGGAACCCGTGAAGCTGTAGTGCAGATTACCTTGTAGTCACCTTGGTGCCACTGTCAGAAGTGACAGTAGTGAGCTCGCGGTGCGATCACTAAACCTAACGCGAAGAAGTCCATCGTTAAAATTGCAACGAACAAGTTTCTCGGCCACGAGGCTCCTGCGTCCACACAATAGACGTATCGTTGAGAGGAATTGCGCAAATGACCCTGCCGAGAAACATCGAGTTGCGGTGGCAGAATGAGGTAATCGAGAGTCGGTTAAATACACTGGGTATCTCATCCGAAGCACGCGAAGAACTCCTTGCGGTGCAAAGGGCGGTGAAAGAAGAGATGAAGAAGTCAGAAGAATCGCGCACTCGCTCTGCTAGATCAGTTTGATCCGTAAGTCGGCGGGAGACTGTAGCAGTGTGACCGTGGGCCAAAAAGCTTTCCACCAGCAGGATTGCAAACAAGGACAGAGAGATAAAAGCAGCGCACAAAGTGAACACGACCATACACCTGTCAATTCTGACAGGTGCGTGGCGCGAAAGCTTGTCCTTGTAGGGTGAACCCAATCAGGCGAGAAAAAGCAGCCCGGCTTAAGCCGCTGTCATGTGATTCCTGACCGCATATTTGACCAGTTCAGCGCTGCTCTTGGCGCCCAGCACTTCCATGATCCGGTACTTGTGAAAGGCAACTGTTCTAGTGCTCATGTTCAGGATGCCGCCGACTTCCTTCATTACTTTTCCTTCAGCCAGTAACTGCAGAACTTCGCGCTGCCGGTCGGTCAGCCGTTCGTTTTCTGCCACAAGATGCTTGGGTTGTTTTCGCAGGAACCGCACCTCGTCTCTCGAGATGCCGGGAGACAAATAGGATTTTCCCCGCAGTACATCCCGAACGGCAATTACGAGTTCAGAAGATGCGCAGGTCTTCAAAAGATACCCGGAGGCACCCCGACGGAATGCCTCGGCGGCAACTTCGATGTCGGTGTTCATGGTCAAATATACGAGCTTGACGGCGGGCAAAAACGCTCTGATCTTCTGACCGGCATCGAGGCCGTTAAGAACAGGCATACCGATATCAACAACAATCACGTCTGGCCTAAGGTTTACTGCTGCTTGCACCATGGCGCGACCGTCGTTTACAACGCCTACGACATCAAATTCACGCTCCAGCAGCGTCTTGCAGAGTTCTGCCACGAGATTGTGATCGTCAGCTATGAGAACGGTAGAATGACGCATGACAGATGCTCCTCTCTTTCCCAGAGACTTGACTGTCGGTGGGCCTAAAAACGTGCCACAGTGAGTAGAACATGGAACGATACAACCCGCTGTGATCTTCATCACATTTTTGCAAAGAATTCGGCCTTCAATCGCGTAATTCGGCTCCGCCAGAAGCAAATGGCGGAGTGCCTTGCACAAGTAATTGCAATTCCTTTTCCGGGATCTCGAATTCCGCTTGACCACAATCTAAACAGATTTGAACCGGCTGGAATACCCACACGATGGGCATACCGAGACCTTTGATTCCGGGAAAATGAACTGCGATCTCCCCGCTGAAAGTACGCCGTTTGTTAGATTGACACGCTTTACAATTCACTTCTACCCGCCCACTGCCGCAATCCGGGATCTGGGACAACGTGGTTCGACTACGGGGTACTCGATCGCCCAAGGTAGGCGAACAACAAATGTTGGCCGACGGGAGTATTACCAGTACCCGGCAGCACAGCAGTTATGAATATTGAATCGATCTTGTTTAGAAGCTCGGGGTCCGTTAGCTTCAGCGACCAGCGTCGATTAGACTTGTCGTCCGCGTATAACAATCCCAAGCGCTGCGCTGAGTTCTTCTTCATTTCTTGTTCTCCCCAGACCTCAAAGCGCGACTTGGCGTTCAACGTTCGACCCTCGTCCAAATCGAAGGCGTAAAGAGTGAGCGACTTGCCTTCGGCCAGGAAAACACGGCCAAAAGCCTTGCCCGGTTTTCCATTCGACCCCGTGTCGCGCACATCAATGACGTGCAACTGACGGGCAAGCATAAGCTCGCGAATATCCTGTCCCGCAGACGTAAGCTGACGCTCCATATCGAGAGTGGCTTTGGCGATCCGTAGCTCATCGGAAATTTGGTTGATGCGATACTGCTGCTCGACCAGAGAGGATTGGTTAATCCCACGTAATTGGTTAATGCGAGAGATTTCTTCGGTCGCTTCTGTCAGTTGCTTCTCCCGGTTCTCGAGCTCTCCGAGCAATTGCGCGTTCTCACCACCCGATTGTGTTTGTCCGCGCGGCGTAGCCTTAGCTTTTTCAAGTTGAGTGCGAAGATCTTGAATCTCTTGCCTTTGTTTGGCAAGGGTTTCATCCTTCTGGCTCACAGCCAAATTCAGTGAAGAAACCTCTTCTTGCAGGCGAGCTATTTGCTGCCCTGCCTGCCCGCTTTTCAGTGAAACCGATCGTCCCGAGCTGGAGGCTATGTAGATGACTGCGGCAAGTGGCACTACAATCAGAGCGGCTGCCCGGACCGGCGACAAACCGAGCCTCCAGCCCATGGGAGCATCTTTTTCGACAGCCGCCGAGAACTTGATTCCCTCAACCCTGGCCCGGCTCAGAAATCGCTCCCGAAGTCCAGGCGCCCCTCGCGTATCCCTCGCGCCTACGAAGTCTAGCAAACGGCCTCGTGTGAGAGGTAATCCAGACCGAACAAGGTCCCGGAATTCCCGCTCGCTGTGTCGACATTCGTCGCAACCTGCGGAGTGGTCATGCAGTTCAAGCCATTCTTCATCCGAAAGGAAACCCCCAGCAGATAAAGCAGCAAGTTCATCATAATGCGAATGATCAGTCATTACCTGCCGCCTTCTTAAGCGCCCGACTCCCCGTGATGAGCCGACGGAGTTTCGTGAGGCCGCGATAATAGTGGTGTCGCACGTTCGATACAGACTCGCCCGTTTTGTCTGCGATTTCTTGCATCGACATTCCCTTGTAACTTGCCAACTCGATCACCTGTTTTTGTTGACCATTTAATGTCCCAAGAGCTTTCTCCAGTAAGTATTTCAACTCATTTTGCGTGTATCCGCCAAACAACGTATCGCGGGACAGCGCAGCCTCGGCGTCTTCAATTTCCGTATGGTTGTAATACCTCCTGGCATTCAGATACTGTCTGCGATTGATTGCACGATGATATGCATGCTGCAAAATCCACACCTTAGTACTGCCTTTGGAAGGGTCAAATTGTGCCACTGTCCGAAAAATTTCGAGGAATACATTTTGCATTACGTCTTCAGCTTCACCTGAGTCACGAACTATTTTGAAGGCTATGGAGAGAACCAGGCGGTGGTAACGATCAAACAGAACGGCTAGCGCGTCGTTGCAGCCGGCTTTAAGGCTAACCATCAACTCCTCGTCATCCAAACGCTCCAATTCGGAATAGCTGGGAGGCGTTGCAGGACGTCTACAGGCCAGAGGGTCCATCGTTTCCACCCAAGGAAAGTTTCCGAAAAGTGTACACGAACAAGAGAAAACAAAGAAACGAGTGGCCGACGTATGCATCACACGGCTTTCTTTTCCATACCGAATGCAGATCCGCAGGTCTATTGCGAAAGCGGGCATCTGCGGGCTCGGGATGAGTGTCCGAGCGTACTAACCACCTCCGGCGGGAAACTACCCTTGACGATAATGGGATTAGCAGACGCTCTCAGTGACTTAGGTACAAGGCTGACGTGATAGCCATCAACATAGGAGAGTGACCTATCAGATTCCTACCCCTCGTCCGAGTTGCAGCGTTGTTAACGCCACGAAAGATCGGTGCTGGGTCAGAATCAGGGCCAGAAGGGGCGGCGTGCTCGCAGTCAGCGTTTGCAGACTTTGTTTTCTAGGTGGAAGAGCGTCCACACCCCGTTTAGCGTCGCCGGGCTTTTGTTCGACGACTGACATAGCTCTCACCCCGAAAAACGGCTGCAATAGCCGGCAAAAGCTCGCCTCCAGCATCTGTCTTCAGGATGTATCCCCGCGCGCCAATGCTCAAAGCTGCCTGAACTACATCGGGGTCATTGTTCTGGCTTAAGAAGAGTACTTTTGCGCAGGGGCATAGCCGCTTTGCAACTTCGATTCCATTCACACCAGGAATGCCAATGTCCAGCAAGATCAAGTCCGGTTTAAGTGCGTTGGCCTTTTGAATCGCTTCCAAGCCGTCGGCTGCCTCGCCGACAACTTCGAATTCCTCCTGTTTGCTCAGGATAGAGCGGATTTGCCTTCGCCATAGCTCGTTGTCGTCTACCACAAGAATGCGAACGCCTGAACTGGGAAAATCGGGATAACTCATTAAGTGTCTCTATTCTGGAATACCCGCTCCGAAGTAGCACGTCTATGGCCCAAGGGGGCCATCCGCATGAGAGTTCGATCGACCGCTAATGGAAGGTTAGTTTTTATTGACGTCAAAATCGTTGCTCTGGGGCAATGAGCCAAGCAATCCACGCGCCAAAGAGTCACTTCCGGTAACTCGTTGAACATTATGAGGCAGGCGATTCGTCGAATGGCGGTTTCAGTAAGAATTTTGGCCGAACTCAACCACACCGGTGGTTTCAAGCCGCTTCCTGATCTGCATCATAAAATGGCGGCGTGGTTTAGGCGCTTAACTCACTGCTGTCCTACTTTCAAGCGGAGTCCGGGACGCCCCAACGGCAGTAATTTATCAGACAAAAGGGCTTCCCTGAATGTCCGATACTGAACGTTCTGCAATCGTCTTGCCCTCTCAACAAAGCCGTTTTAGACTCACATTTCTTCAAGCGTAGCGACTCAGCCTTTGGAATTGAAAATTTCGTAACTTCACAACAAACCCGCTGATTGACCTGATCCTGCACCCCGTCCTAAGATGCATCAGACGAAGATGGAATGCTTCTCATAGGGCCATCCTTAGAAGTTAAAATGTCCAGGTGCCACGGTGGCGACGTGCGCGTGCCGCTAGGTTTAGGAAGCAACGCTGAACGTGCAGTTGGGTGAGAAATCCCAAACGCATTGGTTTTCTAGGTTCTTAACTGCAATCGTCCCATCTTAATTCGGGTACTGACAAACCTCTCTCCACGAAGAATACCTTTGAAGTCAACAACTGCTCGCTTCCGGCATTTTGAAAAATGTACCCGCGCCCCTGTCTTCAACTCTTCCTTGCTACGGCCTATCGTAGAATTGATTTAACGACAACATACAGGGATGCCGCGGCAAGGAACTGGTGAACCACCAGAATTGGATGCGCTCCCCTTTGCCGAATCCTCCTCATTCCCACTCTTGTTAATGGCCCTACCTGTGACTTTTGACAGATTAAGTTGTGTCAAGAGCAGCGTAGGCTCGACTCTGGATTCTTTGACTGATCCGACTTTCTTTGTGAAGAAAACAATTCGATGAGGAAACAAGTTGCAGGCACAATCCTGCTCGCTGCGTTCCTGCTGTGCTTGTCAGGATTCGCACGAAGGATAGAAATTCGTGGAGCGCCTGCGCTCGCGTATCTTCACTGGAGAAATAATTTTCGATGCCGAGCTGCCTCTATTGGGAACTTCGGCGAACCCCGAGATGAGGCCGCCGACCGTCGGATAATCGAGAGACGAGCAAACAGTTGCACAAGTGCGCAGACGATGCCGCTGGACTTTGAGGAAATTTATGAAGTTACGGTTGGCAATTGCCGAACCAAGCCTTCTTTTTTGTCTCCGGTATGACGATCGATGCGGATGGCGCCCCAATGCTTATAATGCCGAAGACACGGGGCTGGACGAACTGTCGAATGCAGGTAAGCCAGGCCATTGGAACGGCATTATTACAGATCGAGATGGCAGTCCTTTGGTTCAGCGAAAAAACGATCCTTTCCCGGGTTATTACATCTCATGCACATCGCTTTCGGACGAGACTAAGAAATTCACTGACCCAACAGGTTATGTGGATGCATCGGCGACCCCTTACATAGCGTTGCCCCAAAGCCTGGCGACTCGCGGAGGAATGCGCTTGGGGGACTTCGCATTTGTTATGAACCTCAGAAACGGCAAATCGACCTTCGCTCTGTATGCGGACATTGGAAAACTAGGTGAAGGCTCTGTCGCATTGGCCAAGATGCTGGGGATCCCTTCTGATGCGCGCCAGGGAGGGCAGCCCGACGGGATTCTGTATCTTTTGTTTCCCAGATCCGGCAATCTGCGGCCACGCACAACCGTTGAGATCCAGAGCGAGGGCGAAAAACTGCTGCACAACTGCAGACGAATCAAGACATTATCTTCCCGCAGAGAAAGCGACCTTCGTGCTGTCGCAAAAGGAACTGAGAGTGAACTGACACGATTCGCCTGACTTGTCGGGGATCCGGAACCGGTTACGCGATCACATTCAGAGTACTGCGGGTCCTCGAGAAATCGTCATTAGTTGATAACTAGAAGCAGTGTGGCCGAAGTGCCGCCATCAGAACATCCCACCACAAAGCCAGACGCAGGCGACATTACCGAAATCAGAACACTACTCCCAGCAGAGCCGCCACGAGAATCAAAGGTCTGCTGTGTAATTGTGGTTTGAAGGTGACGTGAATTCACAAACGTAGTCCGTAGTGCGATTCCGTTCCACAAGATTTGCGATTGCGAAACGAAGTCGTTTCCGATCACAGTCAACAGGACCGAATCCGCATCAACAGAAATCGTGCTTGGAAAAAGAGAAGTAATCTGAGGTCGCGGCACCAAGCCGACGCAGCTATCGAAACTTATGGCAGCACAGGTAGTCCAACACAGAACAGCAAGATCAGAACTGCAACCGACAAAACACGAGCCTAAGGACAGGGCTTGCACGAATTATTGAGGCAAGAACGCATCTAGCGTCCTCCCTCTTGCTAATCGCGTTCAATTTCAGTCCGCGTTCCCACACCACTTTAAACATCACGTGTTCGAATAGTCGAACTCGGTGGTAGTTGCAGCGTGGGCCAGGGCGTGCGATTCGCAGCGCGAACGTGAGCCAGGCCGCGTTAAACTGTTGCACGCAGTCTTACCCATAGTGCGTCGTTTCCGTTCGGTATCACTAATTTTCAGGCCTCGATTATGCGGCGTACACCTGCGCACATAACCAGTTCTTTGATGCAGATAGACAAAAGAACTCGTTTTGCAGAAGAGTGAACTCTGCTCCGCATTGTGGGCACATAAACTGCCATGGTTCGGACGGCTCGTTGCCCGCACCGATCGGTGATCGATAGACGACCACCAGCGCATTGCAGCCGGGAATTGGACACACCGCACCCGCCACAACTGCATATTCACCTTGTTCCCACTCATGCGGCATGATGCTGCCTTTCACGCGAGTCCTTGCGCAATTCTGTTGAGGTTCCTCCGCGCGACACTTTTTCACAGTAGAGCCCATTGGCTTCTAGCGACCGCTGCCGAGCTGGATAACCTTTCCTGTGTCCAATTGATATTCCGCCTGGAAGACCGTTAGTTTGCCTTGCTCTGCAAAATGGCGCAGAACCTCGCTGCTGGCGAGCACATTCTCTGCGCTCTGGTGGACGTTTTCTTTGATAGCCGCCTCGATAACCTCATCACCTTTCGCGGACTTCCCGGCCGCCGAAACCGCAGGTGCGATCTTTTCAACAATGGCCTGGAGGTTCAGCGTGGGCATCTTTTCTCCGGAGCAGGCGGCGGTGACTGTTCCACATTTAGTGTGGCCCAAGATTAGCAGCACGCTTCCCAGGTGTTCCACCGCGTACTCGATGCTGCCCACTC
>JASIKQ010000667.1 GCA_030049565.1 Candidatus Sulfotelmatobacter sp. | reverse complement strand
CTCTCCGTTGTTCTAGGTGGAGGCGACCGCGCGAATTGGCCAAAGCAGGGCCAGCACAAGTGCGACCGCGATCCCCAATGAAACTTCCATAAAGCGATGTGAGGCTACGATCCACGCCGGGCGCTGATGTGCGACCAGGAGAACGATGCTTACCGTAATTGCCGCAAATCGATAGGCGCCGTGAATGCGAAGAATCGCGCAGGCTACCCCACATGAAAAAACTGTGGCCGCATAAACCCATGGGCTCGCTGAGAAGAATGTACCGATGAGCGCACCCATTGCCGCGCCTAAAGCTGTTCCCGCAAAGCGCTGCCAGGCCAGGGTCCTCGGATTGATCGTGGACTCGATGATCACAATGGCGGAGATCGGCGCCCAGTAAAACTCAGGAAGCTTCAACACGCGAGCAAGGAGCAGAGACACTACTGCTGCCGTGCTAGTGCGGGCCGCCCTCAGAATGCTTGTAGATGACAGATTTCCGATCTTTGTCATCGTCTGCGGGCCACGTCAGCCGTGCTTGTTACATTGCCCGATAGCACGTAGCGAATCCAGAAAAGCCTCTCCGGACATTTGTAACTTCCGCTCAAGCTTCGCCGTGCAGTCGCAACCGTCGCAGGCCCAGGGCTCGGAGCCGTTTTCGTCGCGGCATTTGCGGCGGTCGTGAGCATCTTGCACCTTGGTGAGATCGAAATACTCTTCCCAGTAAGGGCGTTCTTCTTGCAATGCAGTCGGGCAATAGCAAATCTCCACCCAGCGCACGCTGTCGTCGCAGAGCCGCGCTTCGCTCATGTTGCGGAGATACTCGCCCTCCGCAACTGAACCTTGACCTAGCGTTGTGTTTTCGATGGCGTGGAGCAAATCTTGCTGCCGGCCGGGTTTCACGCGAGCACGAACCAGGTAACGCATAAAAAGAAGAAATTGCTGATTGTTGATTGGACTCACAACAAAGAACGCTGCTTTCAATCAGAAATCAGCAATCAGAAATCAGCCATCAAAAATTCAGCAAATATCAAATAAACATCTCATCCTGGGGCACGGCGCGGCGGTCACGGCGGCCGCCGTTTCTTTGGCCGCGGCGGGAAAACAAAAATTCAATCCCGGCGGTCACGCCTTGAATCAGCCCGGAGAACTGGCGTACCGGAGAAACCACGGTCTTGTGTACCACCTCGGAGGTTTCCTCCACACGGTCCAGCGTGCGCGTGAGCAATTCGTCGGCGCGAATGATTTGCAGCCGTGAGCGGTCAACCAGATCATTCACCGTGGCATCGACACGTTCGACTTGCGCGCGCACTTCTTTTGTCGTGGCCGACAAATCATCGACGATAATCGTCAACTTCGGGCGAAGCTCGGTAAGCATCGATTGCGCCGTGTCGAGAGCGGGAAGAACCTTGGTCTTAACCTCATCCGCGATGCCCAGCATGTGGGCGCTTCTCTTGCGCATCATGAGGTAAAGTGCCACCAGAATGCACGCCTGCAAAACCACGGCGGCGGCGGTGATCGCAATGAAGAGTGGGAGAAGATTTTCCATACCAGCGTTCCAAGAGATTGGTCAGGCGAGAGGCGAAATGCGCGCAGTGCGCTACAGGTTTTTGGGCGCTCCAGTTTCGGTGGTTGCCTCCTGGTAGGCTTGCCGGCCCGCCTCATAAGCCGCGCGGAACTGCTCTTTCTGTTGATTGACCACGTCCTTGCCACGATCGATCCACTCCGAAGCCTGGCTGCGGGCTTCGCGAGCACGGTTGCGCACGTAGTCGCGACCCTCTTCTGCCCGGGCGCGAAGCGCGTCACGGGTTTCGCTGCCCGCTTTCGGAGCGTACAGAACTCCCACCAATGCCCCCAATCCAAGGCCGGCGAGGAACCACACCAAGCTGTTGCCTTCACGATCTGACATATTCATTCCTTTCGACTCATAACCCGGATGTTAGCACCCGCACCAGGGAAATACAATTACAGGGGAATACGGGTAGTGGTGCAGTTTGCCTGTCATTCCGAACAAGCGTTCTTTGCGCAGGTGAGGAATCCGGGCGAGCCGCGCGTTGCGGCTCGTTCTTTGCGCCGCAATAATCGTGCGTTTGGCTCGCCTCCCTATCAAACTGCACCACTACCGGAATCCGGATGGTGGGTCAGGCCTGAGCAAGTCGATTAGTAATTTCTAGACATGGCGCTTTTGGCTCCGCTTAAGAATGTCGCCCATTTGTCAACTGATGATCCAGCCATAAGATCCCACAAATGGTTTTGGCGTCTCGAATCGCGCCGTTTAGAACCATGCGAACTGCCGTCGAGATTGGGACCATGCGAATGTGAATGAGTTCATCCTCTTCGGGTTGGGCGCTGCCGGCAGTAAGGTCCGTGGCCTGGTAGATCGCCATGGTTTCCGCAACGAAGCCTGGGCTGGCATAAAACTTCAAGATGCATCGCCATCGTTTCGCTGTGTATCCGGTTTCTTCGAGCAGCTCGCGCCTGGCGGCGGCCAGCGGCTTTTCCCCGGGATCGATGCGTCCCGCAGGTAGCTCCCACAGATAATCGTTGGCTGCGTGGCGGTACTGGCGCTCCAGCAGGACGCGCCGCGTGGCCCGGGAATCGTCGACCGCCAGCACCACCACCGATCCGCTGTGGCGAATGATGTCGCGGCGAGCCCGCACGCCGCCCGGTTCCTGCACCTGGTCGGTAGTTACCCAGAAGACCGGGCCGCGGTAGACGGTACGGGAGGAAATGATCTTTGCCTTGGGAGAGTCGCTCCGATTGGATTTTGCAATTGCGGACTCTTGCGATGGCACGGCGGTTCGCGAGGACTTGGACATGAAGACAATATAAAGCACTGGGAGTACGAAACTCGGAGAGGACGGAACCGTTTAGTGGAGTAGGGCTCCAGCAGCCACTATTCTGCTATGCTGCCGGGCATGGCGCTGAAGTCCAAGCCACGGATTGCGATTGTCGGGGCCGGAAATCTGGCCTCTGCACTTGCTGGCGCTTTGCACAGTGCGCATTATCGAATCGACCAGATCATTGCGCGGACTTCATCCACGAAGCGCGCGCGGAGTCTCGCTCGGGAAGTGGGAACGGCCGCTGTGCTTTCCGGCCGGGTACAAATTCATGCGGATGTGGTCTGGTTTTGCGTTCCCGATCGGGCGATCGCCGCAGCCGCAGACTCCCTGGCGAACGCGGCGGAGTGGAAGGGCAAGATTGCCCTGCATTCAAGCGGCGCTTTGAGCAGTGACGAGCTTTCGGTGTTGCGACGCGTGGGCGCCGCGGTGGCGTCGGCGCATCCACTGATGACTTTCGTTCGTAGGTCGCGGCCGTTGCTCGAAAGTGTGCCGTTTGCTGTCGAAGGAGATGCGAGAGCCGTGCGCTTGGCGCGTGCCATTGTCAAAGACCTGCGCGGGCGGGCATTCTCTATCTGCAAAGAGCAGAAGGCTGCCTATCACGCCTGGGGGATGTTTTCGTCGCCATTGTTGTGTGCGCTGCTGGTGGCTAGCGAGCGCGTGGCTACGGCGGCGGGAGTGGAGCCGAAAGCGGCGCGCGATCGCATGCTGCCGATTCTTCGGCAGACGTTGGCAAATTACGCGAGGTTGGGCGCGGCGGAGTCCTTCAGCGGACCGATTGCCCGCGGTGACATCGACACGGTGCAAATGCACTTAAAGATTCTGCGCAATCTGCCCGGAGCGCGCGAAGTCTATGTCGCTCTCGCTTCTGCGGCGCTGCGCGATTTGCCGGCGAAGAATCGCGCCGGATTGTCGACTGTTTTAAGGAAGGCAACGAGCGCGGTCGCATAGACATGGCGTGTGGGCAGGTAGCGATCCTTCGACTGCGTAAGATCTTCGCTTTGCGAAGAACTTCCTCCCTCAGGATGACAGAGCGTCAACCAGGGAGACGCCATTACGTGCTGAACAAGTGTCCCAGCTTTTCTTTCTTGGTCTTGAGATATTCTTCTGCGTGGGGACTGGGAGTGACTTCGCAGGGAACGCGCTCGATCACTTCCACTCCGGCGCGTTGTAGCGCTTCAACCTTTTCGGGGTTATTCGAGAGCAGACGAACCTTAGCGACGCCCAACGCTTTGAGAATTTCGCCGGGCAAAACAAAATCGCGGTGGTCGGCCTGGAAGCCTAAGCGTTCGTTGGCCTCAACGGTATCGAGTCCGGCATCCTGCAACTGATAGGCTTGCAGCTTGGCCATCAAACCAATGCCGCGGCCTTCCTGCTGCTCGTAGATCAGAATTCCTGCGTTGAGATCGCGCATCATCCCGAGTGCCATCTCTAGCTGTTGCCGGCAATCGCAACGCAGCGAGTGGAAAACGTCTCCGGTGAGGCACTGCGAGTGAACCCGCACCAGCGGCGGGGAAGAATGCACATCTCCCATGACCAAGGCAACGGCTTCTTCGGGCTCGCAGTTCCCATCGCCACTAGGCTGGGAGCGAAAGCCATAAATGCGGAAGTTGCCCCAACGAGTGGGGAAATCCGCGGAGGCGACATGCTGGATGCTCGACGAGCTCACATCTTCATTATAGTGGGCACACGGGAATGTGAGGGTCCTGCAAATGCATGGGGAAAAGCGATCTTCGGATTTTGAACAGTGCAAAGAATTTTGAGCTGTTCGTGTTCTTGGTGCGGGGCAAGTCCGCGCTTACGCGATCCAGCTTAGGCGCCGCGCGCTTTGAAGGGAAAAATCGCGTCTTGCTTGGAAGCGATCGGAACTCCGTTCTGCGTGGCGGGTTGAAAATGCCAGTTGTCGAGAGCGGCGAGGCATTTGTTGTCGATGTCGGATCCCAGGCTCTGCAATACGGTTTTGCGAACGATTTCGCCGCGCTCATCGATGACGATTTCGATTACGACCTTGCCTGCGGATTCGGGCCACTCCCAGGGATAGACGGCCGGATCGGCAGTTGTGATTGGCAGGGCGGGACGAATCTCGTTGCCGTAGATGGGGGCGCCGGGAACAGATCCGTAGGGAAGGCCGGCTGTGGCGCCGTGGCCGAGCCTGGAAAGAGTAGCCGTCTTTGCGGCGTCTTCATTCCCCGAGAGAGCAAGCTGCTTGGGCGGAGCAGGAACTTCTGGGTGTGCAGTCTTCGGAGTCCAGGTCAGCTTTTCATGTCCCAGGCGCTGGTGGCGGTAAACCTCGGTTGCCTGTTTCGAAGAGCTGGTGGTGCTGTCGTCGGCCGATTCGGTAGGGAAGTAGATCCGAGCGAAAACTCTGCCGTTGCGGCCTAGCGCGACCGCGTTTGCCATCAACAGCTGAGGCTCGGGCGTGTGCAGGAGCCAAGCAAACAGCAGAGCGTGTGCGGCAAGTGAAATCGCAAGCACTCCGCGCTGAGTTCGTTGTGGACTAAATTGCGCAAACATCGGAACCCCACCTGCACTGATGATAGGTTAGACGCTGCAAGGGGGCATTCGTCAAGCTTCGTTTATCTGCCTGGTTCGAACTCCGGTAACCGCTCACGTGCGCTGGCTGGTAAAATGAAGTGGCCAACAACCACGTGGGGCTATAGCTCAGTTGGGAGAGCGCATCGTTCGCAACGATGAGGTCGTCGGTTCGAGCCCGACTAGCTCCACCATATTTTCAAGCACTTGCGGTGACCCCCTTAACGAATCCTGTCCCATCCTGTCCCAAAATAAAGCTTGCCGGGAGTTTGCCTCGAATTTTCGGCAATTCCTTAGAATCGATTCCGAACCTTGCGAAATGAACGCCGCCATCAACGCGGCACGAATCGCGCGTAAAGCAAACAACCGAGATTCGCGATCCCGCCGCGAGACTAGAGGCGAAGCCAAAGGAGCGCCTGCGATGAGCGGGTCGGTCGAGATCTGTGCGCTGATCGGATTTAACGCCGAATTAGATCAGTACCGAGATCGGTTTGCCGAACCACATTCTCAAAGGAAGTTGAAATTGACATGAAATACCAGAATCCGCTCAAACTGATTTTGGCGCGGACGATGCCTCATTGGGGCCGGGCGGAAACTCGCCCTTCGGTTCACGCAGTTTTTGACAAGGCGATACAGTGCCGAACGGCAGAGTTGGGCGGTAAGGTTTCCGTTCGGAGAACCAAGAACTCGTTCTCTATCACACGTGCAAGTCGCGAGCCTGCCCGGGTTGTGGCTACCTCGCCAACGTACAGTGGTTACGCGAGCGGGGGGCCGCTCTGCGAGCAGCAAAGCGACGCTGTCACTGCGGACTTTCAGTTGCTTCACGATCTCGAGCGCTTTCTCCGGAGCGTCGCTTCCAATCACTCGATAATCAGCTCCGTACTGCGAACGGAGGTCACGTTCGATGGCCCGCAGGACATCGAAATCATCATCCACGCTAAACAAAATTGGTTTGGGCATGGTCAGACTCGCTGCCAGGGCTCGAAATCCGAACTAGCTTAAGGATGCTCCTTTAGATACCAAAATCCTCAGAACAGTCACAAATGTAGAGAAGTTGCCACACAGGAGCAGTCTGCATGATAATGCTCCCCATTCAAATTACCCTGAGGTTGGGGTTCGCTCGGCAAGCCGTGTTTTTTGTAGGCGACTTGAATTCATTTCCAGAGATCAGTCGTCTATCTTTCGCATCTACGGCGGGCATATCCGACGCCAAGGAGGTTTTTGTGGTTTCTTCACGAACCTCGATCCGTCTTCTGTGCGCAACGGCCTTGATTCTTGGAGCTGGAATTTCCCATGCGCAAGTTTACTCAGGTTCTGGCTCGGCCTCTTCAGATCAAAGTCTTCCGAATGCAAGTGGAGCAAATTCTTTTTCCGGCAGTGT
>JASIKQ010000666.1 GCA_030049565.1 Candidatus Sulfotelmatobacter sp. | reverse complement strand
GGTTAGGGAGCGCAAATATCATGCTCGCAGAAGAACGTAGATTTCGAATCCGAGAGATCCTTTCCAGTCAACGCACCATCACCGCTTCCGATCTCTGTGCCGCTCTGGGCGTTACCGCAGCCACGGTGAGGCGCGACCTGGCAGCCTTGGAGCAAGATGGCGTACTGGTTCGCTCTCACGGGGGAGCAGTTTCCCGGATGTCCAGCACCAACTTCCAGCCCTCCTACGAAACCCTGTCGCACAGCCACGCCAGTGAGAAGCATGCCATTGCGCGCGAGGCTGAACGCTTGGTGCTGGATGGCGAAACTGTCTTTCTTGAGGGCAGCACCACGGTGTACGAGCTCGCTCGTGCCTTGAATCACAGGAATCGGCTGACCGTAGTGACAAATTCTCCCACTATCGTTTGTCAGTTGCAAAGAAGCACCGGCGTAACCGTCCTTTGCACCGGCGGCGATCTTCAAAAGGACACGTTCTATTTCTCCGGCGAATGGGCCCAGCGCGCGCTCTCCGAAATCCGCCTGGACAAAGCAATCTTGGGAGTGAGCGCAATCGATATTTCCTATGGAGTCTCGACCGCAAACCACGCTGAGGCACAGATCAAGAAGATGATCACCAGAGCTGCCAAAACCCGGATCGCATTGGCCGATCACAGTAAGTTTGGTACGCAGGGCTTTGCCTACGTCGGCCCCCTGGCGGACATCGACATCCTCGTAACCGATTCCGGCACCGATTCCAAATACATAAAGGGCTTGCGTGACGCCGGCGTCGAAGTTGTAGTTGCGGAGTTGCAAGAAACGCGCAAGATCCAGCATAAAAGAAACAAACAGGTTGACAATCGCTCACATGCGGGATAATTTGAGGCCGTCTAAGACTCAGCCGGGATTGAGGGCACTGTGAGCGATTGCGGCAAGAAGATTCGTTTGAATCGCGTGTTAGGAGGCTCGGAACACCGAGCTCTGGTAGTGGCTTTCGATCATGCTTTGGTTCTGGGAACGATTCCTGGAACGGAAGACCCTCTGGGAAAGATTCAACAGTTTACCGACGCCAGAGTCGATGCCTTGCTGCTAAACCTGGGGCTCATTCGCCAATTCGCCAGCTCGACGCGACCCGGTCCTGTCCCGGCTCTAATCGCCCGCCTGGATTGGACGACAGTCTGGTCTGCGATTGCACAAAACGGAAGTGGCGCGCTCCATAGCTCGCTTCTCGCACGCCCCGAGGAAGCGTTGCGACAGGGCGCAGATGCTGTTCTCACCTATCTCGTCGTAGGGACCGGCGACTCCGAGTTTGAGATGAAGGAGATCGCTCGCAACGCCGAAGTCGCCCGCGAATGTGAACGAGCCGGAATCCCGCTCATTGTTGAATCGCTCGCACGGGGAAAGGATGTGCAGCATCCAGGTGATCCCCAATGGCTGAACCTGCACACTCGTATGGCAGCCGAGCTCGGTGCGGATGCCGTCAAGACCGATTACACCGGAGACACAGCCTCAATGCGTTCGGTAGTGGAAAATTGCCCCATACCAATCCTGGTGTTGGGTGGAAGCCGCCATGCGTCGGACAAACACGCACTCGATCTGGTGCGTGCAGTTGCCGCCGCAGGAGCAGCGGGCATCGTCTTCGGCCGCAATGTTTTCCAAGCCGACAACATCAGTGTATTTCTCGGACAAGCACGTGCTGCTCTTAACGTAGGCGTGACGCCGGAATTTCAAGCTATCCCACGATGACGACATCGGTTCGCCAAGCGCAGGCGGTTTTGCGCAACAAGAATGTGATGGAGGGTCGCTCCGGATTCCGCCTGCGGGCCCATTGGGGAGGGGTTTCCGTTCTGGAGGGCGGAGGACATATCTGCGAGTTGAATTTGAATGCCTGTCCCGGAGTGAACCCGCTATGGCGGCCGCAATGGGCAACCATCGATCCATTCGAATACAAAACTGGGAAACATGCGCGCCGTTACGGATCCCCGCCGGATGGCAGGCTGCTCGCCGGCATTGCCGGACATAGCCTCAGCTTTGATCACTTCGGACCGCCTTCGCCGGAAGAAACGGCAGCGGGTCTCACTACTCATGGCGAAGCCCCCGCTTTGAAATGGAAACTCCAGAAGCAAGAGTCCTCGCCGAAGCCACGATTGCAATATGGTCTGACGCTTCCCGAAGCCCGCATCAGTTTCAGCAGGCGACTCACCCTTGACCGGGTAAATCCGGTGATTTATTGCGAAGAAGAGGCGGTTAACCTCAGCAGCTACGACCGGCCCATTTCGTGGAACGAACATGTAACTTTCGGGCCGCCGTTTCTGGAAGCGGAAACCACCTGGTTCGACATGCCGGCAACGCGAGCGAAAGTTTGTCCAGCGAGCTACAGCCCTCGATTTTCGCTGCAACCGGATGCCGAATTTACTTGGCCGAACGCGCCGGCAAAACATCGCAAGCGGATGAGCTTGCGCACTACGCCGTCGCAGCGGTTCGGACATTACACGGCGCAATTGTTGAATCCGGAACTTGAGATTGGCTTCATCGCGGCATGTAACCCCCGCTTAAAGCTTCTCGTCGTCTATGCATTTCGACGCGCTGACTTCCCCTGGGTAGGCAATTGGGAAGAACGATACAACCGAACCCAGGCGCCGTGGCACGGAAAAACGTTCTGCCGCGGGCTGGAGTTTAGCACAACGCCGTTCGCTATTCCGCGACGCCAAACCATCGAGCAAGGTCCACTGTTTGGAAAACCAACGTATCGCTGGCTTCCGGCTAAATCCAATGCGCAAGTTCGGTTTCTGATTTTGTTACTTCAGGTACCGGAGGCATTTCGTGGCGTAGCGCGTGTTTCCGTTGCCCTGGGAAAGATCGAAGTTGTCGAGTCCGGGGCTCGGGGCCGGAACCTCTCAGTCGCAGCAGACAGATTCCTATGAGTGGTGCCGATAGTTGAGAACTTCCGCAAAGCGATGCCTTGCCTGAGGCGTGTCGTGACGCATTCCGGCAGTTCGGCGCGGACTGGCTTAACGCCACCAGCGCGATAAAGATTACGACGTTTGGATGAAACATCTTCAAAAAGTAAAGCAAGCAAGAATCGAAAACCCATCATGAGTTTGCTTGCCATTGATATCGGTTCGAGCAGATGCAAAGCGGTGGTATTTGCGGTGACGGGCGAGATACTTGCCCAGCACGCCTGCGCTTACACGCCGGAGTTCCCCGCTCCTTCGCATGCAGAGATGAATCCCGAGCGCTTCTGGCAGGCAGTGTGTCATTGTTCGCAAACCGTATCCAGCAATCTTCCTGATCCCGTGCGAGCCATGTGTCTCAATTCGCACGGCGAAACCTTTGTGCCGGTAAATCGACGCAATGAGGCGATCGCTCCAGCCATTCTCAACCAGGACAATCGAGCCACCGAGGAAACCGTGTGGCTCGAACGAACATTCGGGAAAAAGCAACTTTTCGAAATCACCGGCCTGGTCGCTCATCCCATGTATCCGGTTCCGAAATTTCTTTGGCTGCGTAAGCACCGGCCGGATATTTTCGCTTCCTCGGTTTGTTTCCTCAGTGTGATTGGTTATGTTCTTTCCCGATTAGGACTACCTGGCTATATCGATTATTCCCTGGCCTGTCGATATCTGGCATTTGATATACGGCAGCGCCGCTGGTCCGACAAGATTCTCGCCGCCACAGAAATAAATTCTGAACGCCTGCCCGTTCCCGTGCCCGCTGGAACGATTGCGGGAAAATTGAACCAAGCCGCTGCCAGACAACTCGGTCTCTCACCGGGAACGGTTGTCGTGATGGGAGGACACGATCAACCCTGCGCTGCACTGGGAGTTGGCGCTATGGGTTCGGGCCGCGTGGCCGACTCGATGGGCACTTACGAATGTCTAGTGCTGGCTTCCGATCAGCCCAGATTAACGGATGCGGCGCTTGCGGCTTCTCTCAACACTTATTGTCACGTGGTTCCAGAGAAGTTCGTCACGCTGGCGTATTTTCCATCGGGAATCATGATCAAGTGGTTCCACGACTTGTTGTACGGAGAAATGTCCGGCGCAGGCATCCTCGCTCCGGGCGCGGACCCATCTTACGCGGAGTCCCTCCACTACGCGACCCTGGAACAGGAAGCACCGGCGGGCCCCACCGGTCTTTGCATTACTCCTAATCTGATCGGCACGTGCAATCCTGACTTCAATCCGCACGCCCGCGCAATCATCTCCGGCTTGAGCGCGAACACAACCCGCAGCCAGATTTACAAAGGCATCCTCGAAGGACTCGCCTGTGAAATGTCGCAGATGGTTGATATTTTGGCCAACGCTGTAGGAGAGTTTCAGGACATCTATGTTACCGGCGGAGGCGCGCGCTCGGCTCTGGGTCTCCAGTTGCGGGCTGCTTTGTCAGGTCGGCAGTTCCACGTAATGGAATGTCCGGAGGCAGTGTGTCTCGGCGGAGCCATACTTGCCGGGGTCGCATGCGGAGAATACGGGAGCTTGCGTGAGGCTGTGGAACTCGTGGTCCGCGATATTTCTACGTTATCACCCGACCATGCGATTGCAGCTGCCTACGCACAACAAGCGAAACAATACCGCCATTTGCGTTCGGCCATCACGGCGATTACATGTACTGCAAGTGCAAAGAGCCAGGAGGAACGGTGATCCAACCCACAATCGGATTCATAGTTTTTGGAGTTCATAAAGACGGTCTAAAAGACCCAATGGGTACCCCATTCATCGATGATGCATTGGTTCAGCGCGCCAAGAGTGCACTCGTTGCGGCGGGTCTAAAGGTGCTTGAGCATGGCATTGTTGTCGCCAGCAAAGAAGAGGCCCGGGCCGCATTCAAGAAAATGAAATGCGACGATGCCATTGATGCAGTCGTCCTGTTCTCCGGGACCTGGGTTTGGGCGGCGCACATGGTGGGCGCTATTCGCGATTACTGCGCTAGCGGCAAGGGCTTGCTTCTGTGGACCCACCCCGGCTCTCAAGGCTGGCGCCCCGTTGGCGGGTTGGTGCTGCACGGAGGTCTGCTCGAAATCGGTG
>JASIKQ010000665.1 GCA_030049565.1 Candidatus Sulfotelmatobacter sp. | reverse complement strand
GTAAAGGCGCTGACCAGCTCGCCGATGCCGGAGCTGTCGATGTAGTTGACGTCGCCGAGGTTCAAGACGATTTTCTTGTTGCCTTTGGAGAGCAGGTCACGCACAGTATCGCGCATCATGACGCTGCCTTCACCGAGGGTGATGCGGCCGCTGCAATCCACGATGGTGACGCCATCCACCTGCCGAGTGCTGAGTTTCATGCTCACTGAGAAGCCTCCTTGCCGGCCGCGGATGGTCCGCGGACGTGCTTGATCAATTTCACTTCCGTGCCTGTGTGGGACGGGCGGATTTCCACCTCGTCCATAAAAGAACGCATAAGAAAGATGCCGCGACCCGAGGTTTTCAGAAGATTTTCCGGCGCCAGCGGATTAGGAATACTGTTCAAGTTGATGCCTTTGCCCTGATCCCGAATGGTGATGACCAGGTCGTCTGCGGTGCGCTCGAAGGCCAAAATCACCTTCTTGTCCGGAGAATACGCGTTGCCGTGCAACACGGCATTGACTGCGCCTTCGCGCACGGCCATGGAAATCTGCATCACCTCATCTTCGCCAAAGCCCAGTTCCGTGGCGATGCGGGTAGCTTTTTCCTCCGCACGGTCCACGGTGTCCAGGGTGGAATCGAGGGTGTAGGAGACTGGCTGCTCCATTGGAATGATCAATGTCAGGACCGCACTTGCTTCCGGATTTTGCCGCCGCAGGCATTCGTCGAAGCCCAAATTCAGCGGATGCGGTAGTTTGCCTGTTGAAGCGGGGAGTTGTCAACGATGTTGCGCACTATGGCTTGTGCTGTAGAGACGATCGAGCCGATGCGGCCAGCGGCTGGGCCGACGCCAAGCGAGCGCCGGGTATAATTCACGCCGTGAGTTCTGCGCTGCGCGCCCGGATCAAGCGGTTCTTTAAACGGTTACTGGCGATTGGCATGTTGGCGGTGATTGCGATCACGGCCATCGCCTACTTGGTGGATTCGTTGGTGTTCCGCTACCGCGTGGCGAAGAATCGTCAGCCCTACGGGCAATACACGGTGTACAGTTACGACGCAGTGCCCCAGAAGAGTGGGAAGACGCAGTTTATTTTTAATCCGCCCGAGGTCCAGACATGCGTAAATGCATTGTTTCCGCATCAGGGGTACGTGCCTTGCTGGTATTTGCGCAGACACACCGAGCCGCGGACCAATATTTGAAGGGTTGAATCGCTCCCGCCTTTTCGCAGCGCTGGAAGTGCTGCCCCACCCAAGAACACCCCCACCGATTGGCTAAGTTGCTGATCCTGAGGAGCCCGGCCTGGCATCGAGGGGTTCCCACGGATCATCTAACGAATTAGTGAAGAAGTGGATTGGAGGAATTATGAAGTTGCGGGCACAAGTCTTGTGGGGCTTGTTCCTGGCAGCGATTTTATCGATACCCGCATGGGGAACTACTACGGGCCAGAATCAAAATTCGGCTGTTCCGGGAACGATCAACTACGTGGAGGGGGGAGCCTACATAGGCAATCAGGCTCTTGACCAAAAATCGGTTGGCAAGACTAATCTGGAAGTCGGGCAAACCCTGGATACGCAGATGGGCAAAGTGGAGGTGTTGCTCACTCCGGGGGTGTTTTTGCGGGTCGGGGACGCCAGCTCGGTGACCATGCTGGCGAATGGGCTGACCAATACTCAGGTGCGGCTGTCGCAGGGGCACGCCATCGTGGAAGTGGATGACATTTATCCGCAGAACGATTTGCGCGTGGTGGAAGGGGTCACGGTGGCGCGATTAATGAAGCCGGGGCTCTATGATTTTAACTTGCGGCAGAATGAAATTCGCGTGTTCGACGGCCAGGCGATGGTGCAGGACGGCGACAAAGAAGTGAAGTTGAAAGGCGGGCACGAGCTGAATGTGGCCGAGACGGCGCGAGTGAAGGCAGTCAGTTTCGATAAGAAGAAGAACGAGAACGGCGATCTCTACAACTGGAGCAGCCTACGGTCGTCTTACCTGGCCGAAGCTAATGTGGATGAAGCCAACATGCTGGCCGCGGATGAATGGGGTCCGTGGGGGGGCTGGGGCGGATGGGGCTGGGGTTGGGGCGCCTGGGGCTGGGGTGGATGGGGATGGGATCCCTGGTTCGGGGCCTATACCTTTATGCCCTGGGGTGGAACATTCTTCAGTCCGTATGGCTGGGGATTTTATTCTCCCTGGACGGCATATCGTGCGCCGTTTTACGGCGGACATTACTTCCACACGTTTAATGCTGCCGACGTTCGCGCGTGGGGTCCGGGAGAGCACTACGCTACCAGTAAGAATTATTCGCACGGCGTCTACACCGGTAGAGGAGCCTCGCGTGGAGCATTTCACTCCGGGCCAATGATGGCGCAGAATGGCGGATTCCGTGGATTATTCCACGGCGGCGGCCATGCTGGAGGCTTTCATGGAGGCGGCATGAGCGGCTTCCACGGTGGTGGCGGAGGCGGATTCGGCGGTGGCGGTGGTCACAGCGGCCGCTAAGATTTGAGCTGAATAGAACCGCGGCGCGTTTCGGCGCGCCGTTTCTTTTGTGCCTGATTTAGTGGAGAGCAATTCGAGTACAATTGCAGTCACTCTGGTTAGGAGTTGCCATGTTCAACAAGAGTTTGCCGGCGCTATTTTCTGCAGTCATTCTGATCGTCCTGGCCGCCGCTGTGGCGGTTACGGCTTTCGCGGTTGACGTCCATCAGGCCGATCCGCGCCTCGAAAAGGCCTATCGCTTCCAAAAAGGCGGCTGGACCTACGTTCATCTCGAAGGCTCACCTTCCGAGATCGGCTTCCAGCACGGCTATCTTCTCGCTCCCGAGATTGCCGACGGTCTGGACGCTGTGAGGTTGCTGGGCACGCACGACACACAGCGTGACTGGCAATTCTTTCGCACTAACGCGCGAGAAATGTTATGGCCACACATCGACACCGAGTATCAGCAGGAGTTGCAGGGCATAACCGATGGCGCAAGAGCGCACGGGGCCGACGTTGATTTGTATGACATTGTGGCGCTGAACGCCTTTGAGGAAGTCCCGGATTATTACGTCCCGTGGCTGAACAAGCGGGAGAAGCAGGCGAGCGCGCCCAAGCTGAAGGCGCCGGGGCATTGCAGCGCCTTCATCGCGACGGGAAGTTATACAAGAGATCATCAGATTGTGATCGCGCACAATAACTGGACTGGGTATCTCGATGGCGAGCGCTGGGTGGTTATTTTCGACATTGTGCCGCAGCATGGGCAACGGATTCTGATGGATGGATACCCCGGCGTGATCACCAGCGATGATGATTTTGGGGTGAATTCTGCAGGCATCATGATTACGGAGACGACCATCACGCAATTTGAGGGCTGGGATCCGAATGCGAAGCCTGAGTTCGTGCGCTCGCGCAAGGCGCTGCAATATGCGCAGAGCATCGACGATTATGTTCGCATTATTGAAGACGGCAACAACGGCGGATACGCCAACGACTGGCTCATCGGCGACCGCAAAACCGGAGAGATAGCTTATCTGGAACTGGGACTGAAAAACACGCCGCTCTGGCGGACGAAAGATGGGTACTACGTCAGCTCGAATTTTGCGCGCGATCCCAAGCTGATTAAAGAGGAAACGAGCGGATTCGATGTTACCGATATGTCTTCATCAATGAATGCGCGGCATGTGCGCGCCGAAGAAATGGTGCAGCATGCCAAGGGCACGATCGATGTGAAATTTGCGCAGGAATTCTTATCCGACCATTACGACAGCTTCGAAAAGAAAGAGCAGCCGAATGAGCGGTCATTGTGTGGCCACGTAGACGCCTCGCCGCGCGGCGTACCGCAATGGGAACGAGGCCCGTATAGCGACGAGGGCGCAGTGCAGGGCAAAGCTACGGACAGCGCAATGGCCGCGAAGATGAGTTTCGTGGCGCGTGCGGGACACCCGTGCGGAGCGGATTTTATGGCGGCAGATTTTCTGGAGAAGCATCCGGAGTTTGCCTGGCAGAAGCCGCTGTTGAGAGATATGAAGGCGGGGCCGTGGACGGTGTTCACGGTCGGGCAGAAGGAATTCACGGTCGGGCAGAAGGAATAGGCCCCGACGAAAATCCCCACTTCTCGCAAAGGGCGCGAAAAGTGGGGCACCCACATTGATTTTTACTTCTGTCCCCAGATGGGCCGATGCTACGCAGTCCCTTAGAAGTTAAACTTCATTGAGAACTCGATCACCCGGGGCGAGCCCAGCGCAAAGACGCCCGAGCCGAGCCCGAGCCGGTTGCTAGCGGGCTGCTCGCCGGGGGTGCCATTGATGGACCCAACCGAGCCGCTCAATATTCCGCTTAACGGGTTTGCCGGTCCGTCAAAATTGGAGAAGTTGAACAGATTAAAGAATGAAACTCCCGGCTGTATGGTGAAGCTTTCCCTGAATTTGTAAATCCAGTTCAGACTGGTGTCGAAGGCGCGCAGCCAACCCATTGCGGCTTCATTCGCTGGCGCTGTAGGTACCGCCTGCTGCACTCCCCCCAATGCCAGCAACTGACCTAGGTTAAACAATCCGTTATTGATCAGGGTCTGACCGGCGGGAGTTGGCTTACCCACTTCGGTATTGTTGTAGTTGTTGATATACGTGTTGATGTTTTTGGCACTGACGCCATGCCCAAATGATCCGACGTTGGTCCCCGGCAGCACGTCTCCGAAACCACCATTAGAAGCGAAGCTGCCATCGCCGGTACCGTCGCCAGTGATGTCTGTTACGAAGATGCCGCCGGCGGCGCCGGTTGGGCTGAGCGTGAGCGTCTGTGGAAGTGGGCTGTAGAAGTGCCCGATTAAACCGAAGCGGAAGTGCATGGGTAGATCCATGGTGCCGCCGAAGGAAATCTGGTGTTTGCGGTCCAGGCCATTCGGACCCAGATAATGCTGGGGATTGTTAAAATCAGTGGCGATAGTGATGAAGTCATTGTCGGTCGCCGCCGCGATGTAGCTTTGCAACTGGTAAGACACTTGCATATCAAAATTGGAAACGCCTCGGAAGGGATGCCCGAGGCGCTGTTTCAACGATAACTGGAGCGCATTGTTCTTCGCGAAGCCGATGGGGAATAGCATTTGGTTGGAGCCCACATTCGGGTTGATGCCCGGAAACGCTGCACCTGTTGCCGGTGTCAGGCATGTACCATTCGGACCCCCGCAGGCGAAGCTCGCGGGGAATCCGCCAAGCGAGGAATATCCCGAATCCAGTCCGCCCGATAAAGGGGTGCCGTCCAACGCGAATTGCGGCGACGCAAAGCTCGACATGGTAGCGCCCGCCCCAATGGCACAGTTTATGGCTGAGGCGGAAAAGCCTCCGGCGCATCCGAATGAAGCTGTGGTAACGGCAATTGCGTTCTGCGCCGCAGCCAGATTGAAGAAGCGTGCATCGCCCACGTGGTTGGTATCAATCGCGAGCAGTGTGTGAGTTTCGATGTTGCGCAGGTAGTCCGCCGTAAAAACCATTCCCGGACGTATCTCGTGCTGAATGCCGACATTCATTTGCAGGGAGCGCGGGCTGACATAGTTCGGCGCTAATAGGTCCGTACCGGTAGAGTCCAGGCCGTCCGTTAAGGAGTTACCGATAAACGAAGGGTTGCTGGCGGGTCCCGCAGCCAACGTGGCCGCTTGATACTGAGCTTGCAGGGCCGCGATCGCTGGGGCCGCCTGTCCTATCGACTGGCCGCAAAACGTTATAGGAACCGTCGTGCCCGTCGGCAAAGTCAGTGAAACGGGACTACCGTTAGAGCAGACGGTCGTGTCGGCCAGGAATAATCCCTTCTGGAGCCGAGCGGGACGGTCAAACTCGATATTGTTCCAGATCGAGTTCTCATAGAAAAGACCGATTCCGCCACGCACTACGGTCTTACCCTTGTTTGTCGGATCCCAGGCTACTCCCAATTGCGGCGCGAAGTTTTTGTTGGGTTGATTGACCCGATCTTCCAAGCCCGAATAGAACTGATTGTCGAATTGAGCGAGGGAAGGGATCAGACCCAAGTCGCTGTCCGTACGGCCCGTGTCACGCACGTAGCGCAAGCCGTAGCTGATAGTGAGGTTCGGCCTGAATTTCCAGGAATCCCCGACATAGAACGAAATGCGATTATCTGGCCCGCTGCCGCCTGCGGGAAAACCAAAAGCTGGTATTTCCGAGGCATAGCCCTGCCCGTTGCCCAGCGAGACGGTGGTTACGGGATAATTCAACGGGTTCCCCGCGCCGCAGGTTGAACTATTGCCCGGAATCAGGCACCCCGGAAGTGCGGCGGCGAACCCTTGGGTCGAGCTATTAAGCGGGGAGCCGACAGCGGGGGCGAGCGCCAGGAAGCTGGCAAAGCCCCCTCCAAAGATGTGGTTCCAGCCGCCGCCGTAACGAAGGATGTGCGCCCCAATGGCTTTGCTCCCGTCATATTTTATCTGGCGGTTGGATTGATAGGTCTGCTGCGGGGCCAGAAAACTCGGGCCGGAGCAAAAAGCATCCACGCCGGAAGTCAGGCAATCCGCATCGCCGCCAATGGCTACTTCAATGCTGGGGAGTGGGTTCAAGATGCTGGTTCCGGCAGTCGCATCGACGATTCCATTACGAAACTTCATATAGCCAACGCGAATGCTGTGGGTGAAGCTGCCGGTATTGAAATCCAATCCAAACGCGTGGTTGGGCGTGTGGTCCACATTGGCGAAGGGTTGAAATGAGTTCGGAATGATCGCCAAGACGTCTTTGTTCTCGTCATATGTAAAACGGTAGAAGAACTTGTAGTTGTTGGTGATCTGCCAGTCGAGACGGCCCACGGCTTCCGCCTCGCGAAATGGTGAATCGTAATTGCCGCTGAGCGGAACAAACGGGGCTTGCGGCAGCACTGGATTGATCAAGTCCTGTTTGGTACGTTCGGCATCCAGGAAGAAAAATACTTTGTCCTTAAGAATCGGTCCGCCGAAATTGCCGCCGAATTGGTTGCGCTGAAAATAATTGTCGCTGGCGGCGGGAAGGTTGGCGTCCAGATCCTGATCGCGGAAGGCATAGTACCCCTCGCCATGGTAGCGATTGGTGCCCGATTTCGTGGTCACGTTCACCGAACCGGAAGAGGTGAGTTCGGTTGAAAGATCGAGCGATGACTGCTGCGTTTGAAATTCCTGGATGTCACTGGCGGGGACGTTCTGCGTGGTCGTGCCAACGGTTTCATCGCTGATGTCGAGGCCGTCGACCTCGATGCGAGCCGTGCGGCCGAAGCGTCCGCCGAAGGAGATGGAAGAGAATCCGTTCTTGGTGGGATCGAAGTTGCCGCCATCTTGAATCTGCACGCCCGGCTCGAGCTGCGCGAGATCGAGAAAGTTGCGGCCGTTGATGGGCAGGTTTTCGATCTGGTCGCTGGTTAACACTCCCTGAACGGTGGCCTGCTGGGTGTTCACCTCGACAGGCGTCTCCTGCACTACGACCACTTGCGTAGCCTGCCCGAGCTGCAACTTCACGTTGCCGGGCGTGGTCACTCCGACTTCGACGGTGACCGCGGTTTCTGTGGTTTTGAATCCCGGGGCTTCGACGGTCAGGGTGTAGTTTCCGGGGGTGAGCGCGCCCGAGGTGTAGGCGCCCGCCGATGTGCTCTTCACCGTGAGCACGCGGCCGGTGGATTTATTGCTGATGGAAATTTTGGCGTTGCCGATCAGAGCGCCGGAGGGATCGGTAATGACTCCCTGGATGCTGCCCGTCGAAATCGTCGTCTGGGCGAATGAGCACAGAGGGCAGATCAGAAGAAATGCGAGACAGAGTGAAATCGAAGAAAGCGGCACACGGCGAAACGACGACATAGGGCCCCCCTGGTTCTTGCACGATTTATTCCAGCCGCGATAGCTGCAAGAGATCCATCGATTGACTGGAGAAATAAAGGCACCCATTCTACATCGCTTTTGCCGGTTTTTTCGAGCGCAAAAAATTGGGCGCAGCAATCCACTTAACAAACGTTTTGATTGGCATTCTGTTCGCGCAAGAAACCGGGCGGCGTACGAGCTTTGTACGCCACCCGCCAACAAGTAGGAATTAGGGGACTGAGACGGTGATGGTCTGACTGCCGTAAGCTCCTATGCTGTCCCACGCGCGAACCACTACCGAGTGCTTGCCGGGACTCATAACAATATCCGGATTGATGGAGCCGCCGTTATCCTGAGCGAACGCGGTGACGGAATCGACGTAGATCGCCCATCCCGTAATCGCGTGGGCTGAGGCTGCGTTGGCGCTGACGTTTATTGGAGAAGTTGCCGTTACACCATTCGCGGGATTGCTGATGTTCACGGCAACCGTATTTACCTGCACATTAAAGATCTGGTCGCCTGAGACGCCCGATGAATCCCAGGCGCGAACGGTCAGCGTGTGCGTTCCGGAGGACGCAGATATCTTTGCATTGATGGAGTCGACCGCGCCGGCGCTGTATTCGCCCATGCTATCGACATAGATCTTCCATTCGCTGATGCTGTGCCCGGGCGTGGGCGAGGCTGATGCCTGAATGTTAACCGGTGAACCGGCCTCGGCATTGTTCCCCGGCGTAGCAACCGCGAGCATGGGTTCGAGCGAAGTGATGGTCAGGG
>JASIKQ010000664.1 GCA_030049565.1 Candidatus Sulfotelmatobacter sp. | reverse complement strand
ACTGGCTGGCTTCGTAGCGCGCAAAAAAGATGACGCGCCTGGCTTTCTCCGTATAGCGTTCAAACATAATACCCTTCCCCCCGAACCTAGTGGCCGATAACCGGGAAACAATCGGCCTGCGCTGGCGTGGAATGGTCCCACGCATTGTTATCGTTATTATGCAACCAAACCGTCATCGATCCAATTACTCGAACGTTTTAATGATGTTACTGAAGGAACCTTTTATGTTCCGCTTTCTTAAGTTTCTCGCTCATTGTCTTACAAATCCATTCATACGGGCAATGACTCCGGCGTGACTTCTTCGGCGCGTCCCTGACCCAGCTGCAAGACTCGATGGCAGCGCCGCGCGAAGGTCAGATTATGAGTTGCAATAATTGAAGTGAGTTGGTGCTCGCGATGCAAACGTGCGATTAAATCGAAAACCGCTTCTGCCGTCCGCCCATCAAGGTCGCCGGTAGGTTCATCCGCCAGCAACAACTTGGGACCGGTAATCAGCGCCCGCGCCAAGGCTACGCGCTGCTGCTCGCCGCCGGAAAGCTCGCCAGAGCGGTGATGCCCCCGCTGCTCTAACCCCACCTCGCCCAGCCAACGGGCAGCTAGCGGAGCCGCTTCGGCCCAAGTCTGCCCCTGCACCAGCAGCGGCATAGCCACATTTTCCGCCGCCGTAAACTCGGGCAACAGATAATGAAACTGCCAGACAAACCCTGCATTCCGGTTGCGAAAGACCGCCGCTTCGTCCGGCGACAGCCTGTTCAGCCGCAAGTGGGCGCAGTAGATGTCACCTGCGGAAGGCCGATCTAGGGCGCTCAGAATGTGCAACAGAGTGCTCTTTCCGGCTCCCGATTCGCCGACGACGGCCAGCATTTCGCCCCGTCTCACCTCAAACGATAAGTTTTCAAAGAGCACCAGGTCCGATTCGCCGGACCGGAAAACCTTTTTCAATCCCTGAACCCGGAGCAGCGCTTCCTGTTCCGCCATCTGACGATTTAGATGCACGGCCCCTTCGCGTGGGTCCATCCAGTGCCGCCCCTAGCCTCCGTCACGCCAAACGGTAGGATGGGCCATCTTCTCACACTAGGCAAGGAATTCGCATGGCCCAGTTGGACCATATGGGACAACAAACAATTTCGCAAGTCGATACTTGCCGGAATCCGGACTGGTACGAATATATCCAGCGAAAGTACCAACCTGCGTCAAACATACCCCGCAAACATTTCCGTGGCGGTGACGCCCATCACAGCTTAGATGCAGAAAAATCAAAAGGAAGAGGCGAAGCCCTTTCGCCAAAATGGGGCCGGGGAAACTCTAGGCTCCGACCTCGGTTTTGCCTGCCAAGGCGCTCAATGATTCTTCGTAGGGTGCCCGGGCGATGCCGCGCTCGGTGATGATGGCGGTAACGTATTTGGCAGGAGTCACGTCGAAGGCGGGATTTTCGATGGAGACGCCGTCTGGAACCATCTGCCTTCCGGCAATATGAGAAACCTCTTTAACATCGCGCTGCTCGATCGGAATTTTGCTACCGTTGGGGCAGGCGAGATCGACAGTCGAGATGGGAGCCGCTACGTAAAACGGAATGCCGTGCTCTTTGGCGAGAACCGCGACGGAGTAGGTTCCGATTTTGTTGGCGACGTCGCCGTTGGCGGCGACGCGGTCGGCTCCTACAACGACGGCCCCGATTTTCCCTTGGCGCATCATGGCGCCAGCCATGCTGTCGGAGATTACGGTGGCAGGGATGCCGTCCTTCATCAATTCCCAGGCGGTGAGGCGCGAGCCTTGCAGGAAGGGACGGGTTTCGTCGGCATAGACGTGAATTTTCTTTCCCTGCTCAACCGCCGCGCGGATGACGCCCAGGGCCGTGCCGTAACCGGCCGTGGCTAGGGCGCCGGCGTTGCAATGGGTAAGCACCCCGCCGGAACTGGGCAGGAGCGTCGCCCCGTGATGTCCCATGGCCTGGTTAGCGGCGATATCTTCGGCGTGCATGCGCTGGGCTTCTTCGGCCAGATCCTGCTTGATTTGCCCGATGGGGCGAATGCGCACGCGCTCAAACTTGTCTTTCATCCTCTGAATGGCCCAAAAGAGATTGACCGCCGTGGGCCGGGTTTTGCTCAGGAGATCGCTGGTTCGGTCGAGCTCGCGCTTAAGGTCGGCGGCGGATTCAGCCTTGGAATACCTGGCGGCGAGGGCAATGCCCATGGCGGCGGCGACTCCTATGGCGGGCGCTCCTCGAATCACCATGGTGCGGATGGCGTCGGCGACTTGCTCGGCCGTGGTGGCAGTGACGTAGGCTTCTTCAGTCGGCAGCTTTGTCTGATCGAGGAAGCGGATGCCATGCTCGGTCCATTCTAGGGTTTGAATCATGGGTCAGTCGTTGGCTGTTGGTCGTTTGTCTTGGCCTTCAGTCACCGGTCTGAGGCCAGGGCTCCTTGCTAGATTTTATGCGCTGCGCACAGATTGCGCGGGTTGTTGGTCACAGCCGGCCTGCCACAGACTTCACAACTGGCGGCCACGGCGAAAACCACCGGCCCGGTGTCACTCGTATGCATCAAATGCTGGGCGCGCACGTCGCTGGCCGTGAAAATCGAGATGAAAGGCGCCGGCGCAGCCGCTTTCTCGACGTTGGCTCGTCCTTTCGCTTCCTCGCGCTCGACCAGGCAGATTACACCGGCAATTTCAAATCCGAAATCGCGTGCGGCCTCGATGGCCTGTATGGTCGAAGCACCAGTGGTGCAAACATCGTCGACGATTACAACCCGCGCGCCCTTTTCGCGAAAACCTTCGATGCGCTGGCCGGTGCCGTGTTGCTTTTCGGCCTTGCGCACGAGAAAACCGTGTAGTTTACCGCTTACCACGGCGACGGCAACCACGATGGGATCGGCTCCCAGGGTCAGGCCGCCGACGCCTGCGGGCTTCCAGCCGTGTTTCTTGATTTCGTCGACAAAAACTTCTCCCGTCAGCCGCGCGCCCTTGGCATCGAGCGTGGTGGTGCGGCAGTCGATGCAGTAG
>JASIKQ010000663.1 GCA_030049565.1 Candidatus Sulfotelmatobacter sp. | reverse complement strand
CGGGCGAGCTCTTTACGCCGGAGAGCGAAATCTCAGCGCTCGACTACCTGATTCTTTTCCTCCAACGCAAGCGTTTCATTGCCGGTTTTGTAGCCAGCGCTTTCGTGCTTTCTGTGCTGCTGGCCTTGCTGTTGCCTGTCGAATACGAAGGCAAGGTCGTGCTGCTTCCTCCCAACCAAAGCTCTTCCATAGGTCAGTCATTGACGGGGCAGGTCGGCGAAGCCTTGGGATCGCTCGCCTCGCTGGCCAGCGGTCTAAGCCTGAAGAATCCTGTTGATATGTACGTTTCCCTTCTGAAAAGCCGCACGGTTGAAGATGGCATGATTCAGCGCTTCGGCCTGATGCAGGAATATCACGCAAAACGACTGTCGGATGCACGCAAGGCTCTGGAACGCCACATCACGATAGCCGGTGGTACAAAAGATGGCCTCATTCGGCTCACCTTCGACGCTCACGATCCCAAGCGTGCTGCTGAATTGGCCAATGGTTATGTCGAGGAGTTTAGAAACCTTTCGGAATCGTTGGCCATTACCGAAGCCGCGCGCCGGCGATTATTTTTCCAACAACAACTGCAGCAGTCGAAAAATGACCTTACCGCGGCTGAAAATGCGATGACCAAGACGCAGGAAAAGACCGGCGTCGTCGAGATTGGCAGCCAGGCACGAACTCTTATCGAGTCCGCCGCCATTTTGCGGGCACAGGTAACCGCCAAGCAGGTGCAGATCGAAGGCATGCGCTCCTTTGCTGCCGAGGACAATCCCGAGCTCATTCTGGCAAAACAGGAGTTGGCGGCGCTACAAGCCCAATTACAGCGAGTGGCTGGGTCGGACCAGGATGCAGGCTCAGATTTGAATCTTTCCAAAGGCAGAGTAACGCAAGAGGGGATGGAATATATTCGCCGCTTCCGGGATTTGAAATATCAGGAAACGGTGTTTGAGTTACTGGCAAAAGAATTTGAAATTGCCAAACTCGACGAAGCGCGCGAGGGGTCGATCATTCAAGTCGTGGACGCCGCCATTCCTCCTGACAAAAAGTCATTTCCCCCTCGGACTCTTATCGTTCTTGGCGGAACCATTCTATCCGTTTTTCTTGCCGTGTTGTATGTGGTTTTCCAGCGGCGCTTCGCTGTTGCCTCCGATTTGCCGGAAAATCGGCATCGCATCCGAGTCATCAAACGACTCTGGAAATCTGGCCCGAAGGCAGTGTAAGCAACTTTTTGACTTGCCCCGGGTTAGAGCGAGTATGATGGGACGCGATCTCTTTTCCACCAAATCCCGATTCAGCCGTACTAACGGTTACTTCCGATTGGACTACGGATTCCATTCCCGGAAGATTTTCTGATAGCATGGCTGAGTTTTGTGTCCACGCATCTAAATTTCGCCAAAACCAGGAGGCATCCAGACCCTAAATAAACCCTCAAGGGGAGGTCTGCTACACTACTCTGAATCATGCGTGTTCTGTTTCTAAACCCGCCTTTTCATCCCCGGTTTTCTCGCGAGCAACGCAGCCCGGCAGTCACAAAGAGTGGAACTCTCTATTACCCCAAATGGCTGGCTACTGCCGCCGGCGTAGCCATCAAAAATGGACACCACGTCGATTTGCTCGATTCGCCCGCGGCCGGTTGCACCGTGCAGGGCGTCATCGACCGGATCGACACCAGGCAGATTGAAGCGGTGGTTTGCGATACTTCCACGCCGAGCATTCTTAATGACATCAGCGTGATTGAGTCCTTGGTCGCGGCCAAGCCTTCCTTGCACGTGCTGATGGTCGGCCGCCACGTATCTTCGCTTCCCAGAGAAACTCTTGCCATGTCCGATAAGCTGGAGGCGGTCGCGATACGCGAGTACGAATACACCGTGCGTGATTGGCTCGCGGCGAAGGCGTGCGGCGCAGATCTTTCGGGCGTAGATGGCTTGGTATGGCGGCGCCGCACGGGTGAAATTGTCACTAATAACCCTCGGCCGGCGATTGAAAATCTCGATGAACTGCCGTTCGTCACCGAAATGTATAAGCGGTTTCTGCATACTCCCGACTATTTCTATGGCCATTCACTGTGGCCCCTGGTAGTGCTCGACACCAGCCGCGGTTGCCCCTATCACTGTTCCTTTTGCGTCTATCCACAGACTTTCAGCGGACACAGAATGCGCTACCGCTCGGTGGGTAATGTGGCCGACGAGTTCGATTTTGTCGCGCGCGAGATGCCCGAAATCAAAACCGTAATGCTCGAGGACGATACTTTCATCATCAGCAAGCCGCGCACACTCGAACTGGCTAAAGAATTGATCCGACGGGGTAACAAGTTGCCCTTCGATGCCAATTGCCGCGCTGATATCGGAGCCGATGGTGACTTGCTTTCCACCTTGCACCAAGCCGGCGCCAGACTTTTCTGCGTCGGCTTCGAGAGCGGTGACGTCGAGGTTATTCACGGGATGAAGAAGAACAATGACGACCGCCGCGATGCCAGGTACCACGAAGAAGCGCATCGCTTCGTGCGTCGCTGCCGTGAAGCCGGCATCATGGTGCATGGGTGCTTCATGGTCGGTAACCTGAACGAGACTCCGGCCAGCATGGAAAAGACCCTTCAGTTTGCCAAGAAGCTCCAGCCTGACACCGCCCAATTCTTTCCCATCATGGTTTACCCGGGCACGACCGCCTACGAAGAAGCCAAGAGACGCGACTACATTCAGATCGAGGATTGGGGAGCATGGCTGACGAAAGACGGTCTCCACAACAGCGTCGTCAACCTGCCCAATATTACTCACGAGCAGTTGGTCAGCTTCTGTGACCGGGCTCGCCGCAGCTTCTATCTGAGCCCGTCGT
>JASIKQ010000662.1 GCA_030049565.1 Candidatus Sulfotelmatobacter sp. | reverse complement strand
AAGGTTGCAAACAGCAACGATGCGCTGCGGCAGTCGCAGTTTATCCGTGCGCGCGTCGTCTGGGGAACGCATAACAATCCGGAGGTTCCGATTCTTGCCGTCTCGCGCCTGGCGGGACAGTACTTTGCATTTGTGGCCGAGCCGCAGAACGGGGGGTATGTGGCGCGGCAGCGCCCGCTGACGATCGGTCAGACCGTCGGCAACGATTACGAAGTGCGGGAAGGAATTAAGCCGGGGGATAAAGTGATCGTCTCGGGGACGCAGTTCCTGCTGGATGGAGCGCCGGTGATTCCGCAAAGTTAGTTGTGAGTTTCTGGTTTCAAACTCAGCGATACAGCATTTGGCGGTTGGCAATTAGCACTTGGCCGCTTGAGTGTCGCGCGATGGTCTGCAAGATGGAAGACTGGCCAAGTGCCAACTGCTAAGTGCTCAAGCTAAAGGTAGAGCGCTGAATCTTTTATGTTCGCCGATTTCTTCATTCGCCGTCCTGTATTCGCTACGGTTTGCGCGCTACTGATTGTTCTGGCTGGCGCAGCGGTTATCCCAACCCTGCCGGTCGCGCAGTTTCCCAACCTCGCGCCGCCGCAGGTGGGCGTGTCGAGCGCGTACATCGGCGCCAGCGCGCAGACGGTAGAGAGCGCGGTCACCATCCCGTTGGAGCAGCAGATTAACGGAGCGGAGGGCATGAAGTATATGACCTCCACCAGCGGCAACGATGGATCAAGCAATATCACCGTCACCTTCGATCTGAACCGCGATCCGGACCTGGCCACCGTCGATATTCAGAATCGCGTCAACATCGCGCAGGGGCGCATACCTGCCGCGGTAAAAGCCGTTGGCATTACCACGGCCAAGAGCTCGCAAAACTTCGTCTTCGGCGCGGCGGTAATTTCCGACAACAACAAATACTCCACGCTGTTCATGTCGAATTATCTCGACATCTATGTGCGTGACTCGCTGAAGCGAATCCCCGGCGTCGCGGATGTGTTGATCTTCGGCGAGCGCAAATACTCCATGCGGTTGTGGCTCGACCCGGTCCGCATGGCGGGGCGCGGACTCACGGCGCCCGACGTGGTGAACGCGCTGTCGGAGCAGAACGTCGAAGTTGCGGCCGGGCAGGTCGGTCAGCAGCCGGCGAGAGCCGGGCAAGAATATCAGATTAGTGTGCGCGCCGTCGGCCGCCTGAGCGAGGCCAGCCAGTTCGGCAACATCATTCTCAAGACCAACTCCGATGGAACTCTGGTTCGCCTGAAAGATGTGGGCCGCGCGGAGTTGGGCGCGGAGGATTACAGCTCTGATCTGCAATTCAATGGGCAGGATGCGGTGGGCATTGGCGTGACCCAGCTGTCCACAGCCAACGCGCTTGATGTAGACCGCCGCGCCATCGCCGAGCTCGATCGACTTTCAAGGAAATTTCCTCCAGGAATGCATTACAAGCTGGCATTCGATACTACTGACGCGGTAGGCGAATCCATTCGTGACGTGCTTTTTACAGTGGGTTTGGCAATCTTTCTGGTCATCCTGGTGATTTATATCTTCCTCGGCGACTGGAGGACGACCATGATTCACTTCATCGCCACTCCGGTTTCGCTCATCGGCACTTTCGTCTTTGTGAAGTTGCTCGGCTTCTCGATTAACACCCTGACGCTGTTTGGCATTACCCTGGCCACCGGACTGGTGGTTGACGACGCCATCGTCGTCATTGAAAACATTGAACGCCATATAGCTGGAGGCGAGCACGACTCGCGCAGAGCCGCGTCAGCAGCCACGGCCGAGATTACCAGCGCCGTCATCGCCACCTCCCTGGTGCTGGTTGCGGTATTTGTGCCGGTTGCGTTCTTTCCCGGAACGACGGGCATTCTGTTTCGCCAATTTGCCTTGACCATTGCCTTTTCCATTGCCATTTCCGCTTTTAACGCGCTCACTCTGGCTCCGGCGCTGGCGGCGATTTTTCTGAGCGGCGGCCATCGACAGAAGTGGTGGTGGCTGCAAAAGTTTGACGACGGCATTTCGGCGCTCACCCGCGCCTACCGAAGCCTGCTGCGTCACGCGCTGAACTACAAACCGGCGATGGTGCTGCTGTTCTTTGCCGGCTTGGGTGCAACTTATCTGGTGTTGCAACGTGTGCCCAGGGGTTTCGTTCCTGACGAAGATCAGGGGTATTTCATCATCGTCATCCAGGCGCCTTCGGGAGCTTCGCTGGCATACACAGAGGCGATCGGCAAACAGGTTTCTGATTTGCTGGCCGACATTCCGGAGGCCGAAGGGACGTTCTCAGTTGCCGGATTCAGCTTTGCCGGGAGTGCAGCCAATCAGGGACTCATTTTTGTCCCGCTCAGGCCGTACTCGCAGCGTAAGGGCAAAGAACACACGGCTGCGGCGATTGTGGACCGCGTAAGACCTAAGCTGTTTGCGGTTTCGGGCGCTATTGTGTTTACCACACTGCCTCCCGCCGTGAACGGACTCGGCAACTTTGGCGGTTTCCAGTTCGTGGTCCAGGATCAAGGATCGCACACACTCCAAGATCTTTCTGGCGCGACTCAGGGAATTATTCAGCAGGCCGGCGAGCGCAAAGATCTGGTGGGTTTGTACACGCCTTATACAGCGAACGATCCGCAGTATCTGATCACCATTGATCGCGAGAAGGCGAAGAGCCTGCACGTTCCTCTTTCGCAGATCACCGATACGCTGGGTGTGTACATGGGATCGGCGTACGTGAACGACTTCGATTTCAACAACCGTTCCTACCGCGTGTATGTGCAGGCGGATGAAGAATTCCGCTCAACGGCCCAGGATATGAAGCAGTTTTACGTGCGGTCCGATAGCGGGGCGATGGTGCCGATGGAGAATTTAATCTCCACCACGCAGACAGCCACGCCGCAGGTGATCAGCCACTACAACCTGTTTCGTTCGGCGGAAATCGATGGCTCAGCCGCGCCGGGATACACCTCGGGCCAGGCGATTACGGCTATGGACGAATTGGCGAAGAAAATGCCGCAAGGCTTCTCATATAGTTGGACCGGCCTTTCGCTGGAGGAATTGCAGTCTGGCGGAACCTCGCTAATTTTGTTTGGCCTGGGAACGCTGGTCGTATATCTCACTCTTTCCGCTCAGTATGAAAGCTTCGTCCTACCCTTCATTGTGTTGCTGGCGGTTCCCATGGCGTTGCTGGGAGCGCTGGGCGCGCAATGGACTCGGGGCCTACAGAACGATATTTTCTGTCAGGTAGGATTAGTGATGCTCGTTGGGTTGGCCAGCAAGAATGCGATTCTGATTGTGGAGTTCGCCGAGCAATTGCGGGCGCGGGGCATGGGACTTATCGAGGCTACGGTGCAGGGAGCCTCCATCCGCTTCCGGCCCATCATTATGACTTCCATGGCGTTTATTCTCGGCGTGGTACCACTCGTCTTCGCCAGCGGCGCAGGCGAGAATGGCCGGCATTCAGTGGGCACCACCGTTTTCGGCGGCATGATCATGTCGACGGTGCTGAATCTTTTCTTTATCCCGGTGTTGTATTTACTTATTGAAGGATGGCGGGAGCGCGGCAAGGTGCATCCGGTACCGCACGTGCCGCATCCGTGAGGCCCGATTTTGGCTGGCGCAGCGTTTCAGCACGACTGAGAACATATCTTCGGGCGATCCCGTGAAACATAGTAGTCGGGAAGCCGGCCCGAAGGGGCGAAAACCGTTAGCGCAGAGCCTGTCCTGAGCTTGTCGAAGGGACGTAACCCCTGGATCGCAGTTGGAAGACCGAAAGAGTCCCGGGGGGTGACACGAGTTCTCGCCTCGGGAATCGGGCTTCAGAAGCGCAGCACAATTCCGGTAGAAATCCGCACGTTATTCTGCGTGGTGCCGAAGAATCTGGTTTCCACGTAATCTCCCTGCAAGCGCCACGCCACAGGCTTAATGATTTTGTAGTCGAGGCCTCCACCTAAGGCCGTGGCAAGAGACGTGTCAGAGCCTACACCGTTGTTTACATCGACGTGTCCGACACCGAATAGACCCTCGGCGAAGGGACGAAATTTTCCCGCCGAGAACGAAACCCGAGGGCCAAACAGATAATTGTGCTCAGTAACGTCGGCGCTGAACGTAGAGCAGAAAGTGCCACTAAGGCTGGTCACGCAACTGCCGGGAAAATTCTGCGAGCCGTAGTGGCTGTCGAAATCGGCGACGACTCCGAGTAAGGGAATGATCTTGCCTTCCACCGAAGCCTCCCATCCGTTCGTATTGGCGCGATCGACTGAAGAGAGATCTGTGCTGTAGTACGAGTAGCCAAAAAACACGTTGCCGCTGGTTGGAATCTGCGCGCCGGCGATAGTTGCGCACGCCAGAAGAGCGAACAGAACGATTCCAATTCTTTGCATACGATCTTGACCTTACCTTTCTTGTCGCTGGCAAATCACTTCGTCAGCCTTAGATGCAAGGGAGAAAAAATCGGCTAAGCCAAATTGGGTTAACTCAAGTTCGATTAACCCAAGTTCGGTCAAACGAAGTTGCTGCCAGCCAGCATCCGAAACTCGTCTGCTGACGACATCAACCCACCGCCCCGCCAGAAGTCTCGGTGCGGATTTATGGATATTGTCGAAGTGGGAAAACAGCGAACCGGAAGGCCTCAGAAACGCCACACAATACCGGTCGATCCCCGGAAATCGTTTTGATTCGCGCTCAACAGGTGTGAGTGCACATAATCAAATTGCAGTCTCCAGGAAAAATGTTTGAAGGGGAGTTTGCGGTCGACGCCTCCGCCGATGTCCTCGATAACGGGACGGAAAATTGTGCCGCTCGAACTGGTCTGCTGAATGCCGCCCATGGCGTCGGCGAATACCCGCCACTTGCCGAAATTGTGAGAAATCCGGGGCCCCAAAACTAGGTTGTACTGATTGATACCTTTGCGGTAGATTCCGCTGCCGTCAAGCACGATGCCGAGATACGCAAAGCGGTGAAAGGGCAAATCCTCGGCAGAGGCATTCCATCCGCGAAACGTGTAGCGGTTAATCACGTCGACCGAATCGGCGTAGGCCACTCCGCCGTAAACGTTGCCGGCGGGGAGAAGCTGGGCTTTCGAAACTGCGGGAAAAATGATGGAGATAAGAAACAGCAAAAGGGCTGCGGTTTTTAACACGAAGAGGAGTCCTCCCTGGCAACAACGCCAGCAGCAAATTCTACCTGATTGCGCGAAATTCGTTAGATCCGAGCGATACACCTTAAAGATGTCTTGCCTGCAGCAAAATTGTGCGTACAAAACTGGGACGCAGCGCGAAAAATTACCTGCTTTTCATGATTCCGAAAGCCTTCCTCAGGCGTCTATTAGTTAACATGCAATCTAACACGCAATCTCCAAAACCGAATTGGCAAATATGGCGGCAGCTGCACGATGGGGCTGCTTTTGCGAAACATCCTAAGGAGTGGCAATTGAAACTCAGTCTGGAAACTCGGAATCGTGGAGACGTAATGATCGTTCACTGCCAGGGCCGCATCGTCTATCGCGACGAAGCCGCCGC
>JASIKQ010000661.1 GCA_030049565.1 Candidatus Sulfotelmatobacter sp. | reverse complement strand
GGCTCGCCCAGATTCCTCGCTTCGCCAAAAGCGCTCGCTCGGAATGACAATTCAAAAAGCCTGTAGCAGAGAAAGATCAGCGGCCAACATTCCTGTCCAATGGAACGCGGGCAGGGGTGCCCGCGCCACATAGTTATCGGCGCATCGCCGATTTCCGCGCCAGCACCGTATCCAAGCCGGCTTTGGTTTCCTTCGGCAGATGATACGACTCAGCATCTGCCGGATACTGAAGCGATTTCACATCGGCTCGAAAGTTGTCGACCGCAGTCTTGATCAACTCTGCCGCGTCACCATAGCGCCGCACGAATTTTGCCGGCGGCGCAAAGGTGAGGTTGAGGATGTCGTGGAACACCAGCACCTGGCCGTCGCACTCGGGGCCAGCGCCGATGCCGATGGTGGGCGTGCCCACTTCCGAAGTAATCATTGCCGCTACTTCCCGCGGAATGCCTTCGAGCACCATGCAACACACGCCGGCGCGGTCGAGCGCTACGGCGTCGCGCATGAGCTGTTCGATATCGCTGAGATTTTTCCCCTGCACTTTATATCCGCCCATCACGTTGACCGATTGCGGCGTGAGGCCGATGTGGCCGCAAACCGGAATCTCGGCATCGATGATGCGGCGAATCAGATCGACGCGTTTTTCGCCGCCCTCGATTTTTACCACCTCGGCACCGGCTTCTTTCACAAAACGAATCGCGTTGCGCAGCCCCTCCTTGGAATCAGTCTGATAAGAACCATAGGGCATATCCGCCAACAGCAGGGCGTGCTTTACACCGCGGCGCACGGCTCGGACGTGGTGCAGCATCTCCTCCATGGTGACCGAGAGCGTGTTCTCGTAGCCGAGGACGGCTTGAGCCAGCGAATCGCCGACCAGGATCATTTCAATGGCGGCTTCGTCAATGAGACGCGCGCTCGGGTAGTCGTAGGCGGTGAGACAGGTGATAGGTTCGTGACGGAGTTTCCGCTCCCGCAGGGACGCGGTAGTGACCTTCTGGCGGAGTTCGTGATGCGGACGCCCGCCGATCGGGGTGAGACTCATGATGTCCTCCAGTGCCCCTCCGGCCAGCCGGATAGAGCCTGTAAGCATCCGGGGTGGATGCTGGAAGTATTCTAATGGAAAGATGCGCGTTATCACAATTGTAATAACTTATGCGGAGGGCAAGGGACGATCAGGGTAGGTAGTGGCTCAGTTTGAAATAGGAATGGAAGCGAGCCAAGCGCGCGGCTGCTGCGCTGCAAAGAACGCAGCGCTTTCGCGCGGCTCGCCCAGATCCTTCGCCGCGCAAAAGAGGCTTGCTCAGGATGACAATTTCAAACTGAGCCACTACCTCAGGGTACCGCGAATGGTTTCACGTCGAAAGCGGACGAGAGGTTACGCCCCCACCGCTTCCTGGCCGCCGAGCGGCAGGAAGTATTGCGTGCCCTTGATCGGCTCGCTCACTTTGCGGAGAAGTTCCTGAAGATCTTCGTTGCGCTCGACGAAGTCGATATCGGAGGTATTGACGATCAACAGGTCGGACGAGGTGTAGTGGAAAAAGAAGTGTTCGTAGGCCTTGACCACCTCTTCCAGATACTCGTCGCTGACCGCGCGCTCGCCCGGCACATTTTTTTTCTTTAGCCGCTTCTTGAGCACTTCGGGCGTGGCTTGCAGGTAAATGACCAGGTCGGGCGTGGGCAGCTGCGCACGAAAAAAATTGTAGTAGCGATTGTAGGTGTCGAGTTCCTGGTCATTCAGATTCAGGCAGGCGAAGAGCTTGTCTTTCTCGATGATATAGTCGGCGACCACGGTTTTTTGCGAGCGAGGCCCAACATCGAGCGCCTGCAACTGCTCAAAGCGCTGCACCAGAAATGTAAACTGAGCCTGAAAGGCTGCTCCCGCTTCGCCCTCGTAAAAGGCGGTTAGAAAGGGATTCGATTCCGGCTCCATGACCCGCTGCGCGTTCAGGCGCTCGGCAAGGATTCGGGCAAGCGTGCTTTTGCCGACGCGGATCGGTCCTTCCACTGCAATGTAGCGGGGCAGCTCAAAAAGATTGGCCATGGGCTCGCAATGACAATGATGCGGAAGTCGCAGGATAGCTCGGATAGCGCCGGGTGACAATTGTGCGAAGAGTTAACAGCGGGAGTTCTGAATGGTTGAATGCTGCCCAAGTTTCTGATGGTTGATTGTCTGGGCGCAGCCACTTGGTTTGTCTGGGCCAATACAAACAGAAATCAACAATCAACAATTACAATTCTCCCATGCTGGGTTACGTTGTCTCCGGAGCTGTGGCTGCTGCGGCAGCGGCGGGGTACCAGTCCATGGCGCCGACGGCGCAAGGGTACGGTCAAACGTTCACCGGACTCCCGCGCAGCTCGCGCCAACTCGCTCTCACCTACGATGACGGCCCAAACGATCCCTGCACGTTACGCCTGCTCGAAGTGCTCGCGAAACACAAAGTTCACGCGACCTTTTTTCTTATTGGACGCTACGTCCAGCAACGACCGGAGATCGCCCGCGAAATCGGCGAGTGCGGCCACGTTATCGGAAATCACACCTTCACCCATCCCCTGCTCATCTTCAAGAGCGAAGCCGCAATCGCCAGTGAGATTATCCAGTGCAGCGCCACGATTGAAAGCGCTGTGGGCAAGCATTCCAATCTTTTCCGCCCACCCTTCGGCGGCCGCCGTCCCGCGGTTCTGCGCATTGCGAGGGAGCGCGGATTCGAAACCATCATGTGGAGCGTGACCGGCTACGATTGGAAGGCCACGTCGAGCGAAGAGATCGAACGAAAAGTGGCCAGCCAGGTTCGTGGCGGCGACGTGATTCTGCTGCATGATGGCGGACACAAGGAAATGGGGAGGGATCGGTGGAAAACCGTGCTGGCGACGGATCGTCTGATCGCCCGTTACAAGGCGGAAGGATATGAGTTCGTGACGATTCCGGAGATGATGGCGGGGGCGGGTGTGGAGAGCAACTAGAGATACTGTATGCGAGCCGCGCT
>JASIKQ010000660.1 GCA_030049565.1 Candidatus Sulfotelmatobacter sp. | reverse complement strand
AGCAATGCTGGTCCGGTGTTGGTATGCGGCAGCACCCTGGAGGGGGAAGAGGCGCTGCTGCTGAACGCATTTCGCAAAGTGCTGGCGCAACATCCGCGAGCGGTGATCATTCTCGCGCCGCGCCATCCCGAGCGCTTTCCTGCGGTGGCCGAGCTGTTGGAGCAAGCCGCGGCTCGCTTCCATAGGCGCTCCGCCTGGAATGGCGAAGTTCTGGCTGGCGCCGTGCTTCTGCTGGATACAATCGGTGAACTGGCGGCGCTGTACGCACTCGCAGACATAGCCTTCGTGGGCGGCAGCCTTGTGCCGCGCGGAGGGCACAACATTATCGAGCCGGCGCAGCATGGCGTCGCGATTGTAGTTGGGAAGCATACCGGGAATTTTCGCGAGATCGTCAGCCTGTTTCAGCGCCACAACGCTGTGCTCATTGCGGATGCCTCGGAACTGCCAGGGGTATTAATGGACCTGCTCGCAGACGACGTCGAACGAAGCGCGCTAGGGCAACGCGCTGCTGAAACCATGCGCTTGCAGCGTGGCGCGACCTTGCGCGCGGCGGACCAATTGCAACGCTTGCTGGCGCGGCCATGAACTTGAATCCCTTGTCGATTTTTTATGGCGGCGTAGTTTCCAGCCGCAACGCACTCTATGATCGCGGCTGGCTGCGCGCGCGGCGCTTGCAAGGGCCGGTGATCAGCGTCGGGAATCTTTCGCTCGGAGGGTCCGGAAAGACCCCATTCATCATTTTGCTGGGAGAACTGTTGCGCGCGCGGGGTATTCGTTTCGATGTGCTTTCGCGCGGATACGGCCGCAAAACCCGCGGCGTTCTTCTTGTCGATCCCGCCGGCCTGCCGCGCGATTTTGGTGACGAGCCTCTGCTTATAGCCAGGCGATTGCAAGTGCCGGTGCTAGTGGGCGAAGACCGCTATGCGGCGGGGCGTTTCGCCGAATCGCGATTCGGCTCCCAAATGCACTTGCTGGATGATGGTTTTCAACACCGCGCCCTGGCTCGGGATTTCGATATCGTTTTGGTAACTCCTGAGGACGCACGCGATCGCTTGCTTCCCGCCGGCCGGTTACGCGAGCCGCTGCAATCTTTGCGACGCGCCGATGTTGTTGTGCTGCTTAGCGGAGCTTCGGCGGAATCGTTTCCTGTAAACGATAAGCCTGTGTGGCGGGCTCGCCGGGGAATCGTCGTCGAGAATGCACAGACCATCCCGGCGCAGCCGGTTATTTTCTGCGGCATCGCGCGCCCGCAAAATTTCCTGCTTCAGTTGCGCGCGGCGGGAATCGATCCCGTCGCCGAGGCATTTTTTCGCGATCATCACGCTTACTCCGAAAAAGATATTCGCGATCTGCTCGCCCTGCGACAACGCAGCCAGGCTGGCGGATTCGTCACTACAGAAAAAGATGCCGTCAACCTTGGCGGCTATCTCAGTGCCCTGCAACCTCTCGCGGTCGTTCCCGTGAAAATGGAATTGGCCGGCGCCGCTAACGCTCTGGATACCATGCTGCGCCTGATCGAGGAGCGGCACGCCCCGTCGTGAGAAAATGCTTGTTCGCCGATTGGCAGCGAGCAGCGGCATCGCATGACCAAGCACTTCAAAGAGATCGAACGGTTGCGCAAGATCATTGAGGCCTTCCCCAAGGTCACGATTACCGTGCTGGGCGACCTGGTGGCCGATGAATTCGTCTTCGGGGAAATCTCGCGTGTGTCGCGCGAGGCTCCAGTTCTCATCCTTAAACATCGAGAACGCAGCGTTGTGCCCGGCGGCGGCGCCAATGCCGTCAATAATCTCGCGGATTTGGGAGTGAACGTCCTGCCCGTGGGCGCGATTGGAGACGACGAACCCGGCAAGCTGCTGCTGAAGTATTTTCGTCACAAGCGCATTCCCATCAGCGGAGTGCTGAAAGACAAAAGCTACTCGACGGTTACCAAGACGCGCATTCTCGCCGGCATGACACATAACTCGCGGCAGCAGGTAGTGCGCCTCGATCGCGAGCCGGAAAATCCCCCGAGCCAGCATCTCACTCGCGAGCTGTTCCTGGCGGCGCGAGAATATTTGCGCGCCTCCGATGCGCTCCTGGTTTCAGACTACGGATACGGGTCGGCGACTCCCGCGCTGGTGAATGCGTTGCGGCAGCCTGGACGCAAGAAATCCGTATCTTTGCCCTTGATTCTGGACTCACGCTATCGTTTGCTCGAGTATTCGGGCGCCACCGCGGCTACCCCCAACGAGCCGGAAGTCGAAGCCGCCTTGGGAATTCGCATCGCCCAGGACTGGGACAAGCTGACTTCCGCCGCTCAGCAAGTGATCGAGCGCATGAAGCTGCAATCGCTGCTGATTACTCGCGGTCGCGATGGCATGGTCGCCTTCGATCAGGGGCACACGCCGGTGGATATTCCAATTTTCGGGTCTGACGAAATCGCCGACGTCACCGGCGCGGGCGATACCGTGATCGCCGCTTTCAGCGCGGCTTTGGGCGCGGGCGCAACCACCGAAGAGGCAGCCCAGTTGGCCAACTACGCAGGAGGGATCGTAGTGATGAAGCGGGGTACGGCGACGGTTTCGCGCGAGGAGTTGCTGCACGCGCTCGAACAGGCCCCGCCTTGCACGAGGCCTCACTAACTTGACAGAAACCAACCACCGTAAGCCGCACGAGTGGCGCACCATCACTGCCGGACTATGAGCAAGAATAAGATTCTCAGCCGCGAACAGGTTCGGGAGCAGGTCGAGCACTGGCGCCGAACTGGTGAG
>JASIKQ010000659.1 GCA_030049565.1 Candidatus Sulfotelmatobacter sp. | reverse complement strand
ACAGCGCTGCCTTGCCGTGTCTGTCGCCGTGACAATCGGCGAAGCGCAGAAAATTTTTCGCGACTCAATTGCCGAGGCAGCGTCGAAATTGAGAGTTGGAAACGGACTCGAGGAAGGCGTGCAGATGGGACCGGTGATCACGGCGCAAAGCAAAGAGCGCATCGAATCTCTGATCGGCGTCGGCGAAAAACAGGGAGCGAAAGTTCTGCTCGACGGACGCCACGCCAAAGTACCGCGCCATGAGAAAGGAAACTTCGTTAATCCGACCATTCTCGACGACGTTCCCGCAACCAGCGAACTTACCGAGACGGAGATCTTCGGGCCGGTGCTGAGCCTCGTTCATGCCAGCGATCTCGACGAAGCCCTTGCATTTCTCGAGCGCAGCGCCTACGGCAACCAGGCATCTTTATTTACGTCGAGCGGATCGGCCGCACGCCGCTTCCGGTACGAAGCCCCTGCCGGCAACATCGGCATCAACATTGGAGTCGCCGCTCCCATGGCCTATTTCCCGTTCAGCGGATGGAAGAACAGTTTCTTCGGCGACCTCCACGGCCAGGGCCGCGACGCCATCGAGTTCTATACTGATAAGAAAGTTGTTGTCGAACGCTGGGCCAAGGAGCACAGCCGAAAATTCTGAGTGCTACAAATTTAGTCACCACAGAAACAAAGAGAGAGGGAACAACAAGACGAGCAGAGCCCCAATGTGCATCAGTGATCCGTGATCAAGGGCTTTTTATCCGTTCTCCTTGGCTCAGTTGATTAGATGAAGCGCTTTTTCGCCATCAGCGACCGACTGCGTAGGTATACCTTGATCGAATGTCGCCAATTGCCCCTTGTGGGCATGAGCCAGCACCAGAAGATAACTATCGGTGACATGAGCGGAGTCGAGAAGTCGCGCCGTGTCTAAGTGTCGAGAGTCAAGCAAGGAAATATCGTCCGGCCAGAAGGTATGTCCCGGCAGCTTGCGAAACGAAGTCAACAACTCGGCCACAGCCGCGGGAGAACCTGGAGAATTTGGATATCGAGGATGTCCAACAATACGCAGAACGCCGTTCTCGGTCAGCGGGCAGGTTGCCCAGGCTTTGTGCCCTTTCGCGGCAAACCAGGCATGGGCGCGGTCATGCAGCAGGTGGGCGGGATCGATCAGAGCAATCAGGACGTTCACATCCAGGAGGAACCGGGTCAAGGCAGCTCCTCACGGAGCCGCCGCACCAGTTCCGAGGTGACGCGAGGCGCTCCCTTGCGTACTTTGAGCAGGGGCACGCCGTTTCGTGTCCGGGCTTTGGTTTCCGCAGGAGACAGCGCCCGCCTGGCGAGAGAGGAGATTACCTCGCCTACGGATTTTTGTTCGGTGGCGGCCATCTCTTTTGCGGCACTCAGCACGTCATCGTCGATTACAAGCGTGGTACGCACAGTTCTGTCATCACGCATCATACATCAGATGCTACCAGGTTACAAGTGTTCCTTCATGACGAACAATACTTGTTCAGAGCAGTTCCCCCTGGGGGGACTTTTTTCTGACCCTGTTGTGAACTGATCTTAGGAAGAGAAACTCATGCCCATCACAACCGAAAATGTCGCCATGACCGGTAAAGAAATCGTTGACCTCTCGCGCAAACACACTCTCTATGAATGGTCCGCTCAATCCAAGGTCGATCCCATTCCCGTTGCCCGCGCGAAGGGAATTTATTTTTACACGCCGGAAGGCAAGCGCTTCATCGACTTCAACAGTCAGCTCATGTCGGTCAACATCGGGCACGGCGACCCCCGCGTGATTCAAGCGATTAAAGATCAGGCCGAAACCCTCGCCTACGCCAATCCCTTCATGGCGACCGAGCCGCGCGCGCGCCTGGGAGCGAAGCTCGCCGAAATCACTCCCGGCGAAATCGACACTTTCTTTTTCACCAACGGCGGCGCCGAAGCCAACGAAAACGCCATCAAGCTCGCCCGCTTCTTCACCGGACGTCACAAAATTCTCGCCCGCTACCGTTCCTACCACGGCGCAACTGCGGGCGCGATCAGCCTGACCGGAGATCCCCGCCGCTGGGCGGCCGAACCGGGCATTCCCGGCGTGGTGCACGTGCTCGATCCCTATCACGGCATCGAGCGCGGATGGAAATCGGCCGAATCTTCTCTCGCTCTACTCGAAGAAACTATTCAGCTCGAAGGCCCGCAAACCATCGCCGGATTCATTCTCGAACCAATCACGGGCACGAACGGCGTTCTCATCCCCCCCGATGGATATCTCGAAGGCGTGCGCAAGCTCTGCCACAAATACGGCATATTAATGATCGCCGACGAGGTCATGTCCGGCTTCGGGCGTACCGGCGAATGGTTCGCCTGCGACCACTGGAAGATCGTCCCCGACCTCATCACCATGGCCAAAGGCCTGACCTCCAGCTATCTCCCGCTGGGAGCAGTCGGCATGCGGCACTACATCGCGCAACATTTTCAGGACAAAGTTTTTTATGGAGGCCTCACTTACAACAGCCATCCCATGGGCTGCGCCGCCGCGCTCGCCACCGTTCGCGTCTACGAAGAGGACCATCTCATCGACAATGCGAAGAAGATGGGAACGGTCATGAAGGAGCTTTTAGCCGAACTGCAATCGAAGCATCCGTCGGTGGGAGCGGTGCGTTCCATCGGACTCTTCGGTATCGTCGAACTCATCCGCAACCGCAAAACCAAGCAGCCGATGGCGCCATTCAACGGAACTTCCGACGAAATGGCCGCGCTGGGGCGCTTCTTCCGGGAGAACGGACTCTACACCTTCGTTCGCTGGAACACCTTCTTTACCAATCCTCCGCTCTGCATCAACGAAGAGCAGATGCGCGAAGCGTTTACCATCGTCGATCACGGGCTCGATATTACTGACAAAGTTGTTTCTAACTAGTTCCTCGCTTTTGGGCTAGCCCATCCTTGGAGCTCACGGGACTGGAATGCGGTAAAGATTCCAGTGGGAAATAGTCTTGGAAAAGCAGTAGGTGGAGGAATTGGGGCCAGGCGAGACTTGCCCTTCGAGCACCTGGAGCGCGGCTCGATTTGGTAAGTCTGCTTCGGAGTCCACGCCCTTGGCCGGAAACCGCGGGAAGTCGTCGCCATGTGTCAGAGGGATTACGTAACTTTTCCACCGCGCCCAGGTGTCCAGCATGGAGAAGTACAAAGTTCTTCCATTTTGAGACCACTCGACTCTACACCAGGCGGAACAGAGACGAACCGGCGGTCCTCCCGCGAGGGGAACCGCTTCGACCGCAGTGGAGCTGTCTTCGCTCTCCCCCTTCTTAACTGTTCCGACCACGAGGAAGCGCTCATCTGGAGAAACGGAGTGGAGGTCGGCGCTCTCCGCTAGAACCTTTTCTCGCTGAGAACCGTCCTCGTTCATGCGGTACACGTACTCGGAATTCCCCTCTGTAACCTGAAAATAAATCTTGCCAGAAGAAGTATAGAGCGGGAAGCTCTGTTCGGGCCCTGTGCCAATCTCCCGTGGAGTGAAGTGATGGTCCAGCGAAGCTAACCAAAGACGGTGCCTTCCGTTTTCGTCGTGCGTATCATAGACCACCCGCTTGTCGTCAGGCGACAAGCTGAAACTCAAAACCACGATTCCGGGCAGAACTTTCGAAACCTGGCCACTGCGGAGATCAGAAACCCAAAGCTCGCCACCGCGACCTGCCTCTGCGCCGTTCCGCGTCACCAAATAGAATAACTTGCCGCCATCATGGGATAACTTCGGGGCATAAGCATATCCTTCCGAAGAGACTTGCCGTTCGCCTTTCTGGTCATGAACCCAGACGGTACGCTCCTCTCCGCCTACCGAGGAGATATAGGAACGTCCATCGGGCGCCATCGCGATTCCCACTTCTTGCGTGGGTCCAGTTGTAAGCTGCTGAGGTTCACCGTCAGGAAAAGCCTGCCGCCAGATGTGATAGCCGTGGGCTCCGGCATCGGATGTGAAGTACATCCATCTGCCATCGGGGGACCAAGCGATGCCGATGCACCCTCCCTTCTGCGGGCCAACCGGCTTGGCGACACCTCCGCTGAAGGGCACCAGGCGGCAGGGCAACCACCCGCCGTCTTCTCCCATCTCGACTACCAGGATCCATTTGCCGTCTGGAGAGAGCCGGGAATAGTGGGCCATGTTCTCACCGGGAGGGACGTACACGTCTCGCTGTTCAGATCGGCTCTCCGTCGCGGTAACCACGGCCATGTGCCAGCCACTTTTGATCTCGCTAAACATTACGTGGTGCGCGTCTATCCAAGTCAGGCCACTGGCATTGGATAGCAGAAGCTGCGGCTCCCCGCCCAGAACCGGCACCACCCAGGTCTGCCAACTGCTACCGGTGGTGCCATAAGCAATGCGCGAACCATCCGGCGAGAACGCGGCGGATATTTTGAACCTTTGGTCGTGAGTAAGCCGCACCGGTTCCCCATCCGGAAGCAACTTGATGTAGAACTCTCCGGAAGCCTCGCCGGTCGTCGATTTGCCTAAAAGAAAAACCAGCATGCGGCCGTCCGCAGATAAAGCCGGCTCGGAAGCCGAGTCAGTAAAATTCGTGAGCTGAACCCACTGCGAAGGATTCGGCGCCGCAGGCGAAGTCGACCGTCTCAGCAGCACCATTGCGCCGCCCACCAGTGCGGCCGCAAGCAAGCTCAGCGCTGCCCAGAGAACCCGTGAACGTCGTCGCTGTACCCGCGGCTGAACCACTTCCGACGGCTTGCTGCCCGTCTCCAAGTCACGCTTCAGCCTCTTCAGGTCTGCGCGCAGTTCCGACGCGTGCTGGTAGCGGATGTCGCGATCCTTTTCCAACGCCTTGTTGATAACGCCTTCCAGACCGACGGAAACGTCGGGATTCAATCGCACTGGGGAAGTTGGTGGTCGGTTTAGAATTGCGTCCAAGACAATTCCCGAAGTATCGCCGCGGAACGGCAGACTTCCCGTAGCCATTTCGTAGAGCACCACGCCGAAGGAGAACAGATCGCTACGCGCGTCCACGTCTTTGCCGCGGATCTGTTCCGGAGACATGTAAGCCAGGGTCCCGACCGCCGCTCCCGGAGTGGTCAGATCAGTCGGAGCTCCTGATATAGTGGCTTCGGTTCCGGCAGCAGACCCCGGAGTGAGCGCCACTTTCGCCAGTCCAAAATCCAGAACTTTGGTGTGACCGCGCTCCGTGACAAATATGTTGGCGGGTTTGATGTCGCGGTGGACGATGTTCTTGGCATGCGCGGCATCCAGCGCATCGGCAACCTCCATTCCGATCTCCAGGATTTGTTCGAGGCTCAATGGCCGACCCGCGATCAAATGCTTCAAGGTGCCGCCCTCGAGATACTCCATCGCAATGAAAGACTGCGCGCCATGTTTGCCGATTTCATAAACCGTACAGATATTAGGATGGTTGAGTGCAGAAGCAGCACGAGCTTCGCGGCGAAAGCGTTCCAGCGCCTGCGCATCGTTGGCTACGTGTTCGGGGAGGAACTTCAGCGCGACAAAGCGTCCAAGTTCAGTGTCTTCGGCCTTGTAGACCACACCCATCCCACCGCCGCCGAGCTTCTCGACGATACGGTAGTGCGAGATGGTCTGCCCGATCATTGGGCTGAAATCTTAGGACTAGAGTGAGAGCAAGTCAATGAAGGCAGAGGGGCGGTAGTGGGCTACTTTCAAAGTAGCCCACTACCAGAGGCGCTTCGCGCTGCGTTAACTGGATGGTTGACGCAATGTTGCCCGGGCGCCCCATTCTTGCCGCGTTCCATGCGGCACGCAACTATAGCTCTCGCGCCTTTTGCGGCAAGGGCGGGATTCCGCGTCCTTCGGCGCGCTCGGAATAACAAACCTTTGTCGCTACGCTACAGGGGTCGGAAGCTCACGCTTTCCAGATGCGCTGCTGCACATCGAGTGAGGTGATCATCACCGGCTCGTGGTGCACTTTGGCAGCGTGCTGGTTGATCGCAGTTGCGGCCTGGGTCCGGAGGTTGCCCTCGTGCGGATCAAATTCGAAAGTGCAGACACAGTGGGGGCAATGAGTGCACGTGAACTTCATGCCTCCCTTAACGCGGGCCATGGTGTAGAAGCGTTTCACAAGCCCGAGTCTAGCCGTTGCCGGGAGAAAGAAAAGTCACGCCGGTGCAGGTCGAAAGTAATGAAGGCGGAATTTCAAAATGGGAACCGGGATAGCGTACATCTAGACCCGGCGAGCGATTGTACTCAATCGAAATTACGAGTAAACAATCACAGAGAAATACGACGGAACAACGCCAACAAGCTGCAAACTTCGAGCCATGAGCTGCGAGCAAGATCTATCCGTTACTCAGATCGATACCAGCACATGGCGGCGACTGAGCCGGGAATGTGAATAATCTAATTCTCCGTGGGCTCGACCTTCGACTTGGGCGAAGGCAGAGAGCGCGGTTTGGGCTGTTTCGAGCCAGTAATCCCGCCCGGGATTCCTCCTGACACGCCCTCAGTCGGGCCGCTGCGCGCTGCGCGGCGAATCTCAATGCCATCATGCTCGTTGTTGAGAACGATGTGCGAAGCGCCGTTGCCGACGGTACCGGTGGCTTTGGCTTCGTTGTCTGAGGTGTCAATTTTCAACTCGGGGAAGTCGGACTGGATTTCTCCGTCGCGGGTGCGGGCATCGAGGCGAAATCCGGCGTTGGCGGGCACGCTGAGGTTGATGTCGCCGCTGCGGCTGTCGATCTGGACGTTGCCGAGAGAGCGCATGGAAACTTCGACGCCGCCATTTTCATCTTTCAGACGCACGTCGCCGGAGACATCTTCCAGCCGAATCTGCTTCGAGCGCGTGCTCAGGTTCACGGGGCCGGTGATCTGATCGGCGTGCAGGTCGTCGGAGTCGAGATCGAGCTCGCCATCG
>JASIKQ010000064.1 GCA_030049565.1 Candidatus Sulfotelmatobacter sp. | reverse complement strand
CCTGGCAACCTGCTCTGTTTTGCGAGGATGATTCGATCTCGAAGCGGTCAAAGCCGGTTCGGCGCTAGGCGTTACTGGCAGATGTAAAAGCAGTATTCTCCTGCCTGCCAGGCTATCGCCGCGAATGCCATTCCATCGGCGCAGCATTTGCGGTGACAGTCCAAAATTCTCAGCCACCGTTTCGACGGTATCGCCCCTGTGCACCTTATAGCGCGTGATCCGGCGCGCATACGTCGTCTTATCGCCCAGCGGATGCTTGCCAGCGGTCACGGGAATGATCAGGTGAGAGCCAGGCTCAAGTTCCTGACCGCCAAGCTGGTTAGCGGCAATGATCGACTTGGTTGCCACTCCATATGTATGGCCGAGCGAGGCCACCGTTTCTCCCGGCTGGACCTTGTGGTAGCGCCACCAGAGGCGCATATCCGCGGGAATCGTCGCAATCGCGGTCTGATACTGATCCTTCGTCCCGGCAGGCAGGTGCAGCTCAAATTTCCCCACTTTAGGCGTGCTAAACCGCAGCAGGCCGGGATTTAGCTCTTGAATCTGCGCCGGCGTAGCATCCACGCACTCCGCAACCAGCCGTAAGTCCACGGGATAGTCGATCGCCACCGTATCGTAGGTCAGCGGCTCATCCAGGGAGACATCCTCAAAACCATACTGCGACAAGTTCTTGGTCATGATGGTCACGGCCAGGATGATCGGCACGTAATTCCGCGTTTCTTTGGGAAGGACGTTGCGCCGGTAAAGCTCCCAGAAATCGGCGTAGCCGGTGCGTTTTACCGCGGCCTGCACCGTGCCCGGACCGGAGTTGTACGCCGCCATGGCCAAATACCAGTCGCCGAATTGGGCATAGAGATCCTTGAGATGGCGCGCCGCCGCGCGCGTGGATTTGACCGGATCCTGGCGATCATCCACCCATTGATTACGTTGCAACCCATATCCCCTGGCCCGGCTACCCATGAATTGCCATATGCCACGTGCTCCGGCGCGGGACACCGCCAGGGGATGAAATCCCGACTCGGCCTGTGCCAAATAAATCAAGTCCTGGGGAACGCCTTCCTGTTTAAGAATCGGCAGCATCATGTCGCGGTACCGGCCCGACCGGAAAAAAGCCCGCTCAAACGTGCCGCGACCGCGATTCGAAAAGTAGGTGATGTAACCCGCGACCTGATCGGTCATCATCAAGGGCAGATCGGAATGAGTCGATTTTATCTCCGCCTGGGCTTTTGCCTTTACATTCGCGTCGGCCGAGGGCGTAATACCATTGGTTTCGTCGATCGGCGCGGGCTCTGATTTCTGCGTCTCGCTCTCTGCACCCATGCTGCCAAGGTCGAGGTGGTTGACTCCCTCAACCATCCGGTCGAATTCCTTCTCCAGCCGTCCATCGGAGCGGATGTCGAGCTTGCTATCCAGCAAAGCGTTGAAAGCGCTATCGAAATGCTGCTTCGCCGTCTCCACGTCGCCTGCCTGGTACGCGGTAAGCCCAGCTTGATAATCGTTTTCGACCTTAACCAGCAGATCTCCTACCGGGTCGGAAGCCATTGGCGTCGGCTGTGGCTTCGACTCGGCATGCGCCGGAGCATGGTCCGCTGGTGCTTGGGAAATATCTGCCTGCTGACTTGGCTGCGATTGCTGCTGCGCGGAAACCGGTGCCGCAGTGGAATTAGCTGTTAACGGTGGTGGGGCTGTCTTTGGCGATAATAAAGAGGCCGGTTTTTGGGCTGTCTGGCACGATGAGCCGAGTAGAACCAGAGCAGACAGCGCCGCGACGTGTATTGGGAGTTTTCCAACTCGCATATTATCTATGAGATACGTGCAACTCCCTTTGCTGTTAAAGCCGTCCGAGTCTTTCAAAAATCGTACTCTGCGCTCAGCCTCGGGTCAACGCAGAAAGCGGACATTGGCTGGTTACTTTCGGCACCCGAAACTGGTGACCACCCAACACTATCTCTGTCAGACGGCGGAAGACATATAAAAGGTTTGCGCTTCTGCCACTTGAAGCTTTGCCACAGATACCCAACGGTTTTACTTTTACACCCGCCAGTAATCCGGCCGCCAGACCTGAATCGACTTCTTGATATCCGCAAGCGAGAGCCTTTCCAATAGCGTGCGCTCGACCAGGTAGGGAACTTCGCCGTCGGAGGCGAAGCGCAAGCCGATAAGCTGCTGCTCCGTCAGCTCGGGAATGCGAGAGCGCAAAGGCTCTGGCAACAGCGAACTCAATCTCAGCCGCTCTTCCAGCCGAATAACACGGTCCTGCACTTTCAACGAATAGAGTCGCATTTTGAAGATGGCAACCGTCGCCCCAGCGATCAGCAGAAATCGCCATCCCGTGTGCCATCCCGGCTGGTGCCAAAACATGGCAATCGCCGCAAATGTCGAGCCGCCAAAAATAGGGACGAGAAAAAAGTGGAACAGCGGATCCAGGCGCGTATGGTTGGCGAAAGTCTGGGGTTTTCTTTCGGCCATAGAACGGGGCTCCTTTGTCGACGTGACAGTGTAGCAGAATCTTTTCTCTCGACCGCAGAATCCAAGGCAAGCATGAAAGCCATTCAAGTCAAACAAGTGGGCGGACCGGAGGCCATGGAATTGGTCGATCTGCCTATCCCACAACCAAAAGCGAATGAGGCTGTGGTTAAGCTCTCTACCGCAGGAGTCAACTTCATCGATGTCTACAATCGCGAGGGCCGCTACAAAACGCCGCTGCCGTTTGTTCTTGGCCAGGAAGGCGCAGGTGTGGTCACAGCCGTCGGAGCGGACGCGAAATCCGTCAAGGCAGGCGATCACGTCGCCTGGACCGGACAACTCGGCTCCTACGCTGAGTATGCCGCCATTCCCGCCGACCGGCTCGTGCCCATCCCTAAGGGCGTGAGTGAACGCGACGCCGCAGCCGCCATGCTCCAGGGCATGACCGCACATTACCTCTCGCACACTACTTATCCACTGAAGCGCGGCGAAACCGCGCTCATTCACGCTGCCGCCGGCGGCGTGGGACTTCTTCTGGTGCAGATGGCGCATAACCTCGGCGCACGCGTGATCGGTACAGTCTCCACCGAGGAAAAAGCAAAGCTGGCCCGCGCCGCTGGCGCCGACGACATCATTCTCTACACGCAATCCGACTTCGAAGCAGAAACCAAGCGCCTCACCGGCGGCAAAGGCGTCGACGTTGTCTACGATTCGGTCGGCAAGACTACGTTCGATAAAGGACTAAACATTCTGCGCCCGCGTGGCATGATGGTGCTGTTTGGCGGCTCCAGCGGCGCCGTGCCGCCCTTCGATCTCATCGCCCTCTCTCAAAAGGGATCTCTCTACATCACCCGTCCCACGCTGGCTCATTACACGGCAACGCGCGAGGAGTTGATGGGGCGCTCCAGCGCGGTGTTCGACATGATCGCTAAGGGAAAGCTCAAACTGCGCATCGAGCACGCTTACCCTCTGGCTGAAGCTCAGCAAGCGCATCGCGATCTGGAAGGAAGGAAAACGACCGGCAAACTCCTTCTGATTCCTTAGCAGGCTGCAGAACACGAATGGCTACTTTTTCTCCTGATTCGCCCCCGGGTTCTGCTCCTTCACAATCGAAAGCAACTCCACTTCAAAAATCAAAGTCTCGTTCGGACCGATATCGCCGCCCGCCCCGCGCTCGCCATAGGCAAGACTGGCAGGAATAAACAGCTCCCACTTCGAACCCACCGGCATGAGTTGCAGCGCCTCCGTCCATCCTTTGATGACACCGGTCACGGGAAAAGTGGCAGGTTGGCCGTGTTTGTAAGAGCTGTCAAACTCCTTGCCGTCAATCAGCGTGCCGCGATAGTTCACTGACACCTTATCGCTCGCCGTGGGCTTCGGTCCCGTGCCCTCTTTCATAACCTTGTATTGCAGCCCACTGGGCAAAACCTTCACGCCCTCTTTATCTTTATTCGCCGCCAAAAAAGCTTCGCCTGCTTTTTCGTTTGCTGCTCCTTCCTGTTGCATGGTTGCTTGCTGCTTTTTCATCATCTCGTCGCGCTCCGCGGTAATCGTGGCCTGCGCTTCCTCGTCGGTCAGCAGTGTCTTGTTGCCCGCAAGTGCGTCTCTCATGCCGCGCGCCAGAATACTCGGGTCCACGGGAATTGACCCTTTCTTGTAGCTCTCTCCCATCTTCATGCCAACGGCATAACTGAATTTGTCCTTCTGGGTTTTAAGGCTCAAGGGAGCCGCGCTCTTGCTTGCCGTAGCAGAGTGAGTCTTCGCCGCAGATGCCGGAGTTTTCGCTGGAGCAGATTGGGTTGAGCCAGATGGCGCCTGAGTGCCCGTTTGCGTTGTTGCTGCCGGAGTCTGCTGCGCCAAGTTTGTGCCGGGCAACAGCATTCCAGCGGCAAATAAGATTACCGCTGCGCTAGAAATTTTGTGCATGTAGGTATTGTCACATTGCCGAAGATTTCGGGCAAACGGTGCGAGGAGGATTAATGTCATTCGCCCCGCAGAGCGGTTTGGACTGCTGGCGTCTTTAGGTCCTTCCAAATCGATGCCTCCACCAAGGCGTCGTTTCTCAACCTTGACTCGGAGAACGGATTGAGAAAATCTCGTTTGCAAAAAGGCCGCGGACGAAAACATCGATTTTGGGCGGGAGCGAACCTGACGCGCGCGACCGTCTTACAGCCTTGCTTTGGCGAACGCACGGCCTGATCCAGACTTCAAGTACTTCTCGAACGCAAACGCGCGGTGTTCGTCTGCGAATGCGACATAACTCTTGAGGCGCCAGGGCCGGTACTTGGAAGTGTGTGTCACCGCGCCGGAATTGTGCTTTGAGAGTCTAGCGTCCAAGTCGTCGGTGATGCCGGTATAGAAGTGCTCGGCGTGCACGAGGCTCTGCAAAATGTAAACGTACTTCATGAGTGGTCCGCTTTCGCAAGTGCTACGGCGCGGCAGCCCTCGGCGCCCCAAATGGCCCGCCGAGCCGAAGCTCGCGATTCGGAGCCCGCCTTCGCCGATTGGGGCTACGGCGGGGCAGCCCTCGCCGCTTCGCGCGCGACGGCTGGTGGGCCCACCAGGATTTGAACCTGGAACCAACAGATTATGAGTCTGCTGCTCTAACCGTTGAGCTATGGGCCCCGGATTGCACAAATTCAGAGACGATTTCCAAACTCATTCTACAGCGGCAACGGTGATGGTGACAGAACCCCCCATTCAGAGCTCCGTGGCAAAATAACTTCGTGCCCTCCCATCCTCCCGCGATTCCGAACTTCCTTTATGGCACTGCCTGGAAAGAAGAGCGCACCGCCAGCCTCGTCGAGCTCGCGATTCGCTCCGGATTCCGCGCCGTCGATACTGCCAACCAGCGCCGCCACTATTTTGAGGCCGGCGTTGGCCAGGGATTGGCTGCCTGCTATCGCGCTGGAGTAGTCACGCGCGCCGATCTTTTTCTCCAAACCAAATTTACCTACCGTCCCGGTCAAGACCATCGCCTGCCTTATGATCCCTCGGCGCGGCTTTCGCTTCAGGTCTCCCAATCGATATCAAGTTCGCTCGAGCATCTCGGGGCCGATTACATCGACAGTTACGTTCTGCATGGCCCTGCGTCGGCCTACGCATGGACCGACGCCGACATTGAAGTATGGGACGCAATGACCAAAGAGCAAACCGCCGGTCGCGCCCGCCTGCTGGGAGTCAGCAATGTCTCGTTGCACCACCTCGAACAGATGCTGGCTATTCACGCGCAAACCCCGGCCTTCGTGCAAAACCGCTGCTACGCGCGTCTCGGCTGGGATCGAGAGGTCCGGCAATTTTGCCGCCAGCACGAAATCATCTATCAGGGATTCTCCCTGCTAACTGCCAATCTCGAAGTGCTGCACCATCCTCTGCTCTCAGGCACAGCAGCTCGCCTCCACGCCACACCTGCGCAGGTCGTTTTCGCCTTGGCGCGCATGATTGGAATTCTGCCTCTGACCGGAACTTCCAGCGCCGAGCACATGAAACAAGATATGGCCGCTTGCCAACTCGAGTTGCCGTTCGAGACGGTCCGCGCCATCGAGTCGCTGGCTGGGTAAGTGAACGCCGGATAAACAGGTGAATTAAAGATAAATGAAGGCTGCGCGGAAGGCTGTGCGAGACCTGCTATTTCTGCTTGCAGACGAAATCTTTCGCAATCTCGCCAAACCCGCCCTCGGCCATTTGCCCGAATTGATCGTCGCGGCGAGTCTTCTTGCTCACCACAAGTTTGCCGCTGTGATCGCGCGAATAGAGCCATTCCGAATTCGTTACTACGGTCGGCGCCACACTCCTCGTGTTGCAATTGAAACGAGCGCGGGCGCGCAGCTCAACGAATGGGCCTCCCTGCGGCAACTTTATGGGTTCTCTGTATTCCACGCGGATCCACGCACTGCGCAGCCCATTCTTCTGGTGCGTAACCGAACTGACCAGAATCTGGTCTCCGTCTGCCGTAGCTCCCGCCTGCCGCCAATCCGCCGCAGCCACGGCCACTAACCCCACCACCAGGATCGGCGCCAGCACCAGCGCAAGGAAGATGAGCTGAGCTTTCTTCATTTTGGGGGAGACGAAAGCCACAAGCACGTCGCACACACTCTGGGCCAAAAATCTTATTCTGTCAACTGTCGAGGATGATGGGTAGTGGGACAGTTTGGATGTCATTCCGAGCAAGCGCTTTTTGCGAAGCCAGGAATCCGGGCGAGCCGCACGAAGTGGAGCGGTTTTTGCGCCACAAAAACGAGCGTTCGGCGCGCTTCCTTTTCAAACTGACCCACGACCGGATGATGGAGAGTGCCTCATTACTCAAACCGAGGCACTAAGGGATGATGGGACCAGCAGCGTCTAAACGCCCTTTCGCTCCATCTCCAGTAGCGCTTTCTTTCGCTCCATCCCCCAGCGATAACCGCTGCTGGAGCCATCTTCGCGCACCACCCGATGGCAGGGTATTGCAACTGCGACCGGGTTGGTCGCGCACGCCCGCGCTACCGCGCGGCAGGCCGTGGGTTGGCCGATCGCTTTTGCCACCTGCGCATAAGAACGCGTGGCGCCGAATGGGATTGACTGCAAATACGTCCACACGCGGCGCTGAAATGCGGTCGCGCGGATGTCAAGTGGTAGAGCAGAATCCAATGTGCGGCCCGTCATCCTTGCGAGTACGGTTTCGACCCACGATTGCAATCCGCTTTCATCCGCTTTGCGCACGGCAAAGGGAAATTCTCGCCGCAGCCCTTCGATCAGCTCAGCCTCGCTACGCCCGAACTGGATTGCGCAGACACCGCGATCGGTGGCGGCAATCAGCATTCGTCCCAGCGGCGAGTCGGCGAGCGCATACCGAACCGTGGCTGCAATGGCGCCGCGGCGATAACGATCGGGCGTCATGCCAAGTTGCGATGCAGTCTTTTCATACAGACGGCTGCTCGATCCGTACCCTGCGTCGTACATGGCGCGAGTCACGTTGTCGCCGGCTTGCAGGTTGCGCTTGAGAAGGCGTAGACGGCAGGAATCGGCATATTGGCGTGGCGTGATCCCAAGCGCAGCTTTGAAGCGTCGCTGCAAATGGAAGGGACTTTGCCGAAACACTTTGCCAAGCGAGGCGAGAGTGATCAGCTCATCCAGATGCTCCTCGATGTAGCGGCAGACTGCCTTGGCGAAATCCGATTGCGGATTTCCGCTAATGGCTCTGGGCCGGCAGCGCAGGCAGGCCCGAAAGCCAGCTTTCTCGGCCTCGTCGGGACGCGAGAAGAATTGCACGCTCGTTCTGCGAGGACGCCGCGCCGGACATGAAGGCCGGCAATATATTCCCGTAGTTGAGACCGCGAAGACGAATTTTCCATCATGCGCCGCATCGCGGGTCACAACCGCAAGCCAGCGAGAATCGTCGCCGGGTTCTGCGCTCGCATTTCGTGTTGCGCTGGCCTTCTCTGGCCTGAAGATTGAGACTGGCATCACCGCCTCCGATCCCTCTGCAAGTATGGCATTCGGTGTGATCATTGAGGAAGTCATGTTTGTGGATGTCATAGTGATGACAGCTTAGAACGCTCGGATGCGCATGGAATATCCGGATCTTGCGGGCAAAGCAGA
>JASIKQ010000063.1 GCA_030049565.1 Candidatus Sulfotelmatobacter sp. | reverse complement strand
CGGTAAAAAAGGGACGGTAGGTTTCGTATCCGTAGTAGTCGCCGCGGTTATATTTCCACGAAGTCTCTACATTGAAGCCAAAGCGGCGTCCGGCGGGAACGTACTCGCCCTCAAGGCCGAAATAAATCCCATTCTTTTCCTGCGGTGGCTGGAAGGTGGCCACATCGGTAAGAGGGGTGAGCGACTCCAACTCGCCGCCGTTCACCATAATGTCGCCATGCTGGGCAAACGCAAACTCAAGCAATGCAAACCAGAGAAACGTACAGACGAATGAAAGCAGCGCGAATTTTCTCAATACCTTCCCTCAGAGTTGCATCGAGTCTGCGACGTAGCGGCAGCTTGCCGCTGCGAACAGTCAGCCAGTGACCGCTCCAGCACAACATGGCCGCTAACGGTGTCAGCGGGCTAAACTATACCAAAACCAGCGAATGCCTAACGCTTCCGGTTAATCGCCGCCGATGGTATATCCGATCGAGCCTCCCACGCGAAACAGGTTATCGCTGGTGAAGCCGCCACTGATGGGATCGGTGTTGCCGTCCACGTGATAGAAGTGAAACTCTGGCCTTACGAAAACGTGGTGCCAGAAGTAATAACGGATGCCGGCTCCCAAATGCTGCATGAAGTGATCTTCACTGGTGTAGTTGATGCAGCCGGAAAAGTAACTGCACGAAGTCGCATAGGGCACGTAAAAGCGCGTAGCGGCAATGCCGATGCCGCCAAACAGATCAAGCCCGACCTTTTTGCCGAGATGGGGTTGATACAAAGCATTGAAGTCGGTCAGGATAGGCCGGTAGGTTTCGTAGCTGAAGTAGCTGGCCTGGCTCGCTCTCCAGGAAGTTTCCACCATAAACCCGAGATGGTGTTTGAATCCGGCCACGTCTCCGCCGATATTGAGATACGTGCCGCCTTTTTCCGCCAGGTTGCCGACCGCCAGTTCACTGGTGCTGGGGGAAGGTGACAGCAGCGTGCCGCCGCCGAAGAAGATATCGCCCTGTTGGGCAAAGGCGACATTGGCCAGGAAGAACAACCCACAAAGAGACGCGAACAGCGTTAGCTTTCTCAAGAGAAACCTCCTATCAGTTTCTTCCGCAGGCAATTAAGATGCGCCTGCCAAATCTCCAGATGCTAGCAAAGGTCACTGCACCACATCATAATTTCAGGTTGCGCTTGGATTCAACTTTCGCACGCTGTAAAGAAACGTCAAGCAACTGCAAGCTCCCAGTCGCAAGCTTTGTTTGAACCCGTGACAATGGGATAAGTTGCGGAGAACCGAGATTGTGAAGCGGCGCAATTGTTTGTTTCCCCGGCGAAGGGGGCTCGAAAGCTGCTGCCCGTCACTTCAGTTTTCCGCCGCTCACGCTGCGGACGTGGTCCAAAGCGATCGGCCCGCTGCCAAGAAAAATCAGGGCAAAGGCGAGCGCAGCCAACGCCAAAGGGAACTCATATCCCTTCTCGCCCATCAGTCCGTTATGCCAATGCACCTTCCAAATTGCGACTGCCATATCGATACAAATCGCAAATGCAGACAATCGAGTAAGCAGGCCGAGAAGTACCAGCAAACCGCCGAAGAATTCGGCAAATGCCGAGAAATATCCCATCCATGCGGGCAGTCCGAGGCTGGCCACAAATTGTGCGTGATGGTGCAATCCGCCGAACACCTTGGGATACCCGTGGCCCACCATAACTGCACCTAAAACCAGGCGCATGACGAGTAGAGCCAGGGGTTGAAGTCGATCGAGGTAGCGCAAGCGTCTTCCTCCTGCCAAGCAGAATAGATTACCGCAACCTAATGGGTGCGGGCAGAATGAAAGGTGTCCGCAGCCACTGCAAACCATTGTCCTAGAGCTCTTTTCGAACCTTTGATAGATAAGGTATTGCGTCTCCGAGGATATTGCGCCGGGGCCGAACTTCTGTTAACGTTTTTCCGTCCCAGAGTACAACTTTCCGCAACATTCGGTGCAAGCGCGGGTTGTGTATTGCAGGCGTTCCCCGTTGCATGAAGTTGAGTTTTGCTGGTTGCTCTTGTCGGGCGGCGGCTCTCGCCTAAGGAGTAGCCGAGCCGATAGAGATGAACAGCACGCGTAACCCTTGGGAGCAGCGTTATAGGTTTTGATGGATTTTAGGGAGGCGGTATGAATTTCGAGTTTAACAGTCAACGAATACTGCAAAGATGCGCGGTTCCGCTTCTGCTGATGGTTGCCGTCGTGGCCTGGGGACAGCACAACAAGACGGAGAATGCACCCAAAGCTCCCGCGTCCCACGCAAGCACCTCGCATTCGAATGCGCCATCACATACATCAACGTCAAGTCACAGTTCTACGACGTCGCACTCAACCACTTCGAGCCGCCCGAGCAATACCCGGCCGAGCAATACAATGAGCCGTCCGAGCACGACTACCAATCGCTCCAACACCACGAACCGGCCTGGCACGACTACTCACACGGGTACGACCAGCCGCACGACTACGACGACTCATGCCGGCGGGACGACCACCCGCTCGACGACCACGACTCATACCGGCACGACCACGCACACGGCGATGAGCCGCACTCCTCCGGGACGGACCATGTCGCTGCGCGGCGGGGGAACCGCGAACATTCGCCCCAATGGATCGATTCGTTCCATCGACCGTAATGGGATGCACATTGAACATGGCGTAGGTGGTAGGCGCACGGTCGTAAGCGAACGCAACGGCGCGCGCATCGTCACCAGCGGACGTGGTGGCTACGTGCAGCGGGCGTATGTGGTTCGCGGCGGGCGCACGTTCGTCTCGCGTACCTACGTTTACGGCGGCGTCGTTCACGTTGGCGTGTATCGTTCGTTCTATTGGGGCGGACATCCCTATTACGGCTGGTACCCGGGGTATTTCTGGCATCCTGGCTTTTATGGCTGGGCATGGCATCCATGGGGCGCGCCGGTATATTGGGGTGTGGGATTATGGGGTTGGGGCGGCGCTCCCTGGTGGGGCTTCTACGGCGGGTGGTGGAATCCCTACCCGTATTATGCTGCGCCGGCCTTCTGGCTTACCGATTACCTGATCTCTCAGCAATTACAAGCGGCCTATGCCGCGCGCCAGGAAGCCGCCGCCGATGACATCGCAGCCGATGCGCAAGCCAGTGCACCACCACCCAGTGGAGGCGATCAGCAAGCCTCTGGCGGGGCAGTGGCTCTGACTCCGGAGGTAAAAGAGGCCATCGCCGAAGAAGTGAAGGCGCAGATCGCAGCACAGCAGGCGCAGGCGCAGCAGGCTAGTGGTGGTGCTCCGGCTCCGGCGGCGGCGACGGCCAGTAGCGCGCAAGTACCTCCGGCCCTCGATCCTGCGCAGCGTACCTTCGTCGTCGACACTCCCGTGACGGGGGTGGCATCGACTGGCCAGGAGTGCGGACTCACTTCAGGTGACGTTGTAACTCGCCTGACCGATACTCCGGATTCGAACCAGATGGTGAACGCCAGCGTCTCCGCCAGCAAGAAGGGCGAGTGCGCCGCTGGACAAACTGTAACCGTGAAAGTGGACGACTTGCAGGAAATGTACAACCACTTCCAGGAGCAGTTGCAAAACGGCATGAGTGAACTGGCCAAGAAGCAGGGCACAAACGGTATGCCGAGCGCGCCCGATACCGGCACCTCGGCATCGGATGTGCCGCCACCGGCTGCCGATCCGAACGCAGCCAAGCAGCTTCAGGATCAGCAGGCTCAGGCCGACCAGACGGAAGCGCAGGTGAAGCAGGAGGCTGCGGCTGGAGGCCAGTAGAACACGGCGCGACAGCGAAGTTCGTCTATCGCGTCGTGAGTTCCTCAAGTATTATGCAGGGAGCGCCCGACTGGGCGCTCCCTTTTCCACTATTGTCGATCCAGGTCGCACAGCACGCTCCAGAAGTATGGTTCGGGGAAGATAGGGCGGAGAAACTCGGGATTGTCGTTTTTGGCTGGCGCAGCGGTTCACCGCTGCGATAAATGCCTTGTTTTGAGTTCGGCTTTAGCCGCCGAGGCAACGATTCCGGCTCGCGTAGGCGTTTTTCCGCAGCCCGTTTAGCCGCTGAACGGAAGTCGAAACACAAGATAGCGTTTGCTTGGGCAAATTCTCGACGGGAGGCGCTTACCATGTCGCAAAGACTCCGCTATTTCACTCCGGCAATTCTTCTTACCGCCGCAGTTTTCTCAGGCGCGGCCGGCGCGCAGGCGCCCACTTTGCAGGAGCAACTGGCCGCGCAATACAAGCTGGTAAAGATGGGTTCCGACACCGGCGGATATTCGGTCGTGGAAAAAGGCACGCTGCTGAAAATTGAGAAGGGCGGCATTCTGGGCGTGCCTTATTCCGATCAGAGCATTCTCTCGACCAAGTATGAAAACGCGACGGTGCACACGCCGAGCAACGCGCTCTCGAAGGGCATCGGCTTCGGCATGAAGAGATTCGGCAAGGAACAGACAACTCACCTGATGGCGGTCGGGGATAAAGTTTATCCCACACATATCGATGTGAACGTGCAAAAAGATTCGGTTACGCTTGGCATCGTCGCCTGCGACACTTGTAACAAAACTGATCCACCCACTTACATGAAGGCGAACGTGGTGTTCCAGTTCCCTAAGGGATCTTTGGCGGCAGGCAACGCCGGACAGGTGGAAGACACCATCGGTCAACTGCTTTCCATCAGCAACGACGATTCGCAACAGGCGGGCGATCAGGGCGGGCAAGCGCCCCAGGGCGGAGATCAGGGCGCGCAACAACCTGCCGCTCAACCCGCGGCCGACCAACAGCCTGCGGCCGAACCCGCCAGCATCAACGTCGGCATGACCCCCGATCAGGTGGAAGCCGCTCTCGGCAAGCCAGACAAAAAAGCCAATCTCGGCGCCAAGATGATTTACTACTACAAGGACATGAAGATCGTTTTCATGAACGGGAAGGTTTCGGACGTGCAGTAACGGACTCCTTCAACCTCAACTCCCTCAGCAACTTGAGCGTCCGGTTTAGTACTTCCGTACCGTCTGTAGTACTTCGGTTATGGGCAGCGGCATGACCGGAGATAGCCTTACCGAACACCACCTCTTATCGTATCGTGCCTGAGCGGCACCACAACATATAGATATTCCTCTTAGCCGGTCTTGCTGCCCATTCCAGAAAACCCGCAAAAAACCCCATAAGACGTGGAGATTCGCTTTGAGCCGGGGCTTTTTCGGGCTGATATATGCTCGGCGTACCGAGTCCTCCGCAGCCGTATGGAGCGAGAAGATTCGGGGAGTAATTCCGCGGGCCGATGGCATGAGTGAATGCACGTTGTTAGTGCAGATCGGCGCGGAGGTTCTGAGAGGGGCAAGGAAGTCAGCAATTATGGCCGACTCGCGAGAAGTAATGAATATTCGCCAGGCTTCGCACTATCTGGGAGTGAGTCCGGACACGCTTTACAAGTACGTGGGCGAACAGAAGATTCCCGCTTTCAAGCTGGGCAACCGCTGGCGCTTCAAGAAATCGAGGCTGGACCAGTGGATGGAGGAGAAGTCGAGCCAGATGGAAGTGGGAATGAAGAAACAGAGGGCGGCGAAGGCTGCCGGAACGCAGTAGCAGAACGTGCGCGGACAAATGCGTCCGCGACTACGTTGGAAAAAACGCGGGCAGGAGAGCCCGCGCCACATAAAGAACATAAGGCGGGCACACATGTTTGGAATGGGATCAAAGTCGATCGTAGGTCTGGATGTGGGCTCTTCCAGCATCAAGGCAGTCGAGTTGAAGAAAAAGGGCGGGCAGATCGAGGTTACCCACCTGGGACTCGAGCCGCTTTCTTCTGACATTGTTGTCGACTCGATGATCGTGGACTCGGGCACGGTTTCGAGCGCGATCTCGAAGCTCTTCGCTGATTGCCTGATCAAGACCAAGGCGGTCGCCACGGCGGTGAGCGGTCATTCGGTCATTGTGAAGAAAATCTCGCTGCCCTCGATGAGCGACGCGGAACTGGCCGAAACCATCGAGAAAGAAGCCGCGCAGCACATTCCGTTCGATCTGGCTGACGTGAGTCTCGATTATCAGATTCTTTCCGAAGAAGCCGGCAGCCCGCAGATGGATGTGCTTCTGGTGGCCGTCAAGAAGGACAAGATTTTGAACTACACCAACGTACTCTCGATGGCCGGTCGCACCCCCGCTATTGTGGACATCGATGCGCTCGCGCTGCAGAACTGCTACGAGTACAACTACCAGCCGGCGCCCGGCCAGGTGGTGGCGCTTTTGAACCTCGGCGCCAGCGTGATGAACATCAACATCGTGAAGGGAACGACGCCGCTGTTTCCGCGCGACGTCAGCGTGGGCGGACATCAGTACACGGATTCGCTGCAAAAGGAACTCGACCTGAACTTCGAGGATGCCGAAAAGCTGAAGCTGGGGGAAAAGGTCGGCACGGTGAGCGAAGACGCGAAGGGTCCAATTTTGCAACAGGTGACGGAGATCATCGTGCTTGAAATCCAGAAGACCTTCGACTTCTTCCGCGCCAGCGCGGCAGGCGAGCACATCGAGAAAATCTATCTTGCCGGAGGTTCGGCGAAGGTGCCGGGATTGATGGAAGCCCTGCGGCAGGAATTTTCCATGCCGGTGGAGCTGTTGAATCCATTTCAGCGCGTGGTGCCGCCGGCCGAAGGTTCGGCAGCGGAACTTGTGGAGCAGAATCCGGGCCAGCTGGCGGTCGCAGTGGGCTTGGCCCTGAGGAGCTTTGAATCCCTATGATCAAAATCAATCTGCTCGAAACCGCAAAGGGAAAAAATAAGCGCGCCGGTGGCGGCCCGTCTTTGCCCACAATTGAAATGGGCAGCATGGGCTCGCCTAATCTGAAAATTCTCGTGATTCTGGTGGTGGTCGCCCTGGGGAATCTTGGCTACTGGTACCGGCTCGATCGCCAGGCGAAGACCGTCGCCGCGCAGATGACAGCGGCCGAGCAGAAAAACCGCGAGCTGAGCGATGTGAAGGCCCGCTACCTCGAGCGCCAGCGCCAGGCCGACAATTACAAGCGCCGCGTGGATGTCATCGATTCGTTGCGCGCCGGTCAGGCTGGCCCAGTGAACTTGCTGGCCATGCTGGGGCAAACGGTCAACGATACCGAAGCCGTATGGCTGAGCAAGATGGATGACACCGGCCCGAGCGTGAATCTCGAAGGGACCGCGTTAAGCACAGACGCGGTGGCGAACCTGATCGCGAACTTGCAAAAGACGGGTTTCTTCTCCAGCGTCGACATCAAGGAAACCTATCAGGACGATTCAATTAAAGACATGCAGGCTTTTCAGTTCACCGTAACCTGTGCGAAGGGGAAGTCGTAAAGAGGCATTCAGAAGCAGGGCTTTAAAGAGGCTTGGCATTACGAGGCAGATATGGCGATTAATTTCAATGAGCTGTCTGGCCTGAAGCAGTGGTTGGCGGTAATGGCGGGAGGCGCGCTGGTCACCGCGGCACTCTACTTCACCGTATTCAAGGCGCAAAGCGATAAGAACGACGCTGCTGAACACGCCGTACAGACCAAGGTTCGGGAGAACAACGAACTGGAATCCTACCGTCCCAAGCTTAAAGACATGGAACGGCAATTGGCGAATTTGAAGCAGCAGTTGGATATCGAGCGCCGCATCGTGCCCGACGATCCGCAGGTGGACGCATTTATCCAGTCCATGGACAGCGAAGCGCAAAAAGCGGGCGTGGAGCTCCGCCTCTATTCTGCCAAGCCGGTATCGCAGAAGGATTACTACACTGCTGTACCGTTCGCTATGGAACTCGATGGCCCGTACTACTCGATGCTCAACTTCTTTGACCGCGTGGGCAAGCTGGAACGCATCGTGAACATCAGCGATTTGATGGTGGCCTCCACCAAGAGAGCCAACGACGCCAAGGTGAAACACACGTATCAGTACGCGCCCAACGAGAGCGTGGTTACCAGTTTTACCGCGACCACCTTCTACAGTCACGATACGCTGGCGGCCGCGGCGCCGATCGCTCCCGGGGCAAAGCCCGTGGGCCTGGGTAAATAGGGATTGCATATGAAGCTGACGACAACCATTCTGGCAGTTGTGATGATGGCGGCGGCAGCCGGAGCGCAAACTCCGGCTATCATCGACAGCACCCGCAGCCTCACCCAAGCAGTGCCAAACAAGCAAACGAATGACCCGAATGCGGCGCCGGTGGCAAGCACGCGCGCACAGAGCAGCAAGCCCTTGCCCTCTGCTCCCGCGCCCGCCGTAAAACCGGCGGCGATCCCGGCCTCAAAGTCAACGGTTGCAGCGACTCCGGCAAAAACGGTGGCAAAGCCCGCACAAAAGCCAACTTCGGCTTCCAGCGACAGCAACATGCTGGAAGGCGTGAACG